>JAFXJJ010000003.1 GCA_017532345.1 Erysipelotrichales bacterium | reverse complement strand
TATATATTTTCTACCTTTAATATCATAGCGATTGGCCTTAGAAATTAAAAATGCCTCTGCAAGGTAATCAATATGATTAGAAATAGTTTTATTAGTATACGTCATATGTCGTTCACTATTAAATGTATTTGCTATTTTTGTTGGATTAGTTGGAGCACCAATAGCGGATGCAATAACATCTACAAGAACACCTATTTCATCAACACTTTGAATCTTATTTCTATCTATAACATCTTTCAAATATACATTTGCAAAAATATTTTTTAGATATTCTGCTTTCTGCCGTTCACTATGTAATTCTACAATCTGAGGTAATCCTCCATATATCATATAATCATTCCATGCATCACTATAATCGCCATCATAAACAGAATAAAACTCAGCAAATGATAAAGGATAAATTCTAATTTCATCTCCTCTTCCACGAAATTCTGTCACGATATCACTAGATAAAAATTTAGAATTACTTCCTGTAACATATATATCGATATTACTTATACGGAGTAAGCTATTTAAAACTTCTTCAAATCGAGGCATAAACTGTACTTCATCCAAAAGTAAATAATATTTATTAGTATCATTAATTCTATCTTTAATGAACTTAAAGCATACTTTAGGATTACGTAACTCTTCATTTTCTATACCATCTAAAGCAATCTCAATAATATGACTTTCATCAACACCATTTTCTATTAAATATTTTTTAAAAATCGTAAATAGTAAATATGATTTCCCACATCTGCGGATGCCTGTAATGACTTTTATCATTCCATTATCTTTACGTTCAATTAATTGATTTAAATAAAGATCTCTTTTGATTTCCATTATATCACTCCTATTTTTAGTTATATGCACTTATTTTAGTAATGGTATCTTATCATATTACAGATTTAAATTCAATTACCAATTTTCGTGAATTGAACCATTTTAAGTAATGATATTCTTGAAATAACCAATGATATAAAAAAGAACACTAACCTAAGTCAGTGTTCTAATTTACTATTAAGAGTTAATCTTATAAGTTGTTAGTAGCAGTTTCATTTACAGAACCATCTACGTTGTAGTAAGTTACTGTAACTGTACCAGCAGCCCAGTTATAGTTGTATTCAGCATACTTAGCTGTTGGATGAGATACGTAGTAAGATGTTAATGTCTTAACACGTCCATTTTCCCAAGTACGAGTATAGTTAGGAGCAACTACAACTTTGATTGAAGTTGTACCAACTACTTCACCTTCGTAAGTAGCTGAGTATTCTAAGTCATAAACACCAGCAACTGTTGTATCTACTGTATTTGTAGCTTCTACTGTTACTTTGTCTGATGATGATGACATTGTATAGTCACATTCTGTACCGTTGTGTAAATTTGCTTCAGCAGATAATGGTAATGCTTCACCATTGTAGAATCCGCTATAAACATCTTTTAATGCTGGACTAGCAGCAGCATACCAAATACCGAAATCTGATGTTAATTCTTTTGATGTACCTTCTAGTGCATCAACACCAGCAATCTTAGCAACTGCTTCTGTTAATTCTTCTTCTGTTTCGAATGCAGGATACCAAACTCTATCTAATTCTACAGCTTTAGTTTCTAACACTTCACAATCAGCTAATGTAACATATGGAATTTCTTTAGATCCATTTACTGAATATTCGATATCTAATCCAGCAACACCATTAGCGATTACATAATATTCAGAATCATTTTCTGGAATTTCATCGATGTAATAGAATCCGTAAGCATTGTCATAAGCAGCAAATACTTCGTTATCAACACCAGCAGCAGTAGAACCAGTTAACCAAGTAGTATTTAATCCAGCAGTAGTAGCTGTACCATTAGCAGTTGTACCAGCTACAGTAGTTTTAACAAAATCAAATTCTAATGTATCTAAATTGAAATTGTAAGTGCCTTTATAATCAAATTGACCTGCAACTGCATAGTCAACAGTATTTAAACGATAGTAATCTTCATCGCTAACATCTACTACAACAATCTTACCATACTTGCCTAGTTTTTGTGCAGCAGTTAATGTATTTTCAATTGTTGAATAAGAAGTTTTGAAGTTTCTTGTAGCACTAGTTGGGAAGTAATCTGATTCATAACCAGCTAATACATAACCAGTAGAATTAGCTTTCTTTTCATTCCAATAACCTACCCAAGTATCAGTATCATTGTTGTAAACATATCCATCATAATCTACTTTATCTAATGATGTTACAGTGAAACCAGTTGTATTTAATTTAGTACCATTATAGTAATAGTTACTTAAATCAGCACCACTTAATTCACTTAAGTCTTCAACAACTACAAATTTAGCTTTTGTAGCATCATATTTTGTAATTACTTCATCTTCAGCTGTAACAACTATTTTTGTAGTAACATAACCAGATGCAGAAACCATAGCAATTTCAATTGCATCATATGATGTACCTTCAGCATATGTTTTTTGACTTCTTCTGTTATAAACAGTTCTAGTATCTGCTTTAACTGGAACAATTGTATCTGTAGTCATTTTAATTAATCCAGACCAATCACCATCGATATAATAAGTTTTATCATCTTCTAAAGCAGAGAATGCAATGTCAGAACCTGTAGCAGTTTTAGTTGTTGGAGCAGCATATGGTTCTACACCTTTTAAGATATAACCAGATTTCTTTTCTTCTACTTTGATGATGTAACCATTAGAATTGTAGTAATCTTCTAAATCATCAATTTGTGTTCCGTTAGCATCAACTGTTTGATAAAGTGGGAAGTTTTGTTCAGCAGTATATGTTGGATTAGCTACATATGCAACTGTATAAGCAGTAGAAGTAGGAATTTCAGTACCTGTAACATAGTAGTTTACAGCAGCTAAAATCATTTCTTCATCAGCACGACGACCAGTACCAATAGACATTACATAGCTTAAGTCCATTGCTTTTTCAGCATTAGCTTTGTCAAAGAAATATTCTTTTGAACGAAGTACAATACGTTCTAATTCACCATCTTCATCATAGATAGGGAACATAGCACCATTTTGTACTAATTTTTCAAATACTGCAAATTCATCAGCATAATCTTTATGTTCAAATTGGTTTGTCCAAACTTCTTCTCTTTCTTCAGCACCTGGAGCTAAGAAACGTCCGCCAGTGATTTTTCCACCACCAAGGCCTAAATAATACATAGCAGTTTTTTCTGATGGGAAATATTTAGCATCAGAAGCTAACCAACCTTGTTCAGCATTTAATTCAGGATTAAGCATTACAGCTTCTTTATCTACAAATCCATCACCATCAGCGTCAATACCGTTTTGACATTCTGTAGATTCACCATTTAATGTAACGCTAGCAGTTGGAGCAGTTACGATTAATTTTTCACCTAAGTCAACTTTGATAACTGTGTCATCACCAGTCCAAGTAACTGTTGGTTTTGTAGTTTCAGCAGCAGCTACCGCTGAAGGTATAACAGTCTACGTAATTATCAAATATAGTTTATAGGTAATACGACTACCTCTTCTTCCAGATAGAATAATGAATCATATTGACAAATGACAGCACCTAATCCTCTCTTAATACCTGGTATTGAATCTAATACATTAAATGATTTAATCATTGATTTAGTAGGTGATGCACTCATTTTGATTTCTACAGGGTGTAATACACCATTTACTTCAATAATAATATCAATTTCCTTTTTATCTTTATCTCGATAATAGTAAAGAGGTACATTAGTAATACCCGCATTCTTATATGATTTTATTATTTCATTTACTATAAATGTTTCAAATATATTACCAGCTTTAGCACCATTACGCAAAGTTTCTGGAGTCAACCATCTAGTAAGATAACAAACTAAACCAGTGTCAGTAAAATATACTTTAGGTGTTTTTACTACTCTCGTTAATACGTTATTGTAGTATGGTTGCATAATATATATAATACCTGATGTTTTTAATAATGATGTCCATCTTTTCGCAGTATCTACGCTTATACCTATATCACTTGCAATTTGGCTATAGTTCAACATTTCTCCTGTCCTAGCAGCCAATGCAGTCATGAAATTCAAAAAAGTTATCTCATTAGATATATCAACTAAACTGCGTAAGTCTCTTTCAATATAAGTTTTTACGTAGGATGAATAGTATAATTCCCAATCTATATCTTTATCGTTTAATCTTGGCATACTACCGCGATGAATCCAATACCACAAATCATCATATGATTTTAGTTTTCTTTTTCGTTCAGAAAAATACTCAATTGATGGGATAAAAGCGCTATGAAAATCAATATTATATAATTCTCTAAGAGACAATCCTGATAGTTCAAGTATAGCGACTCTTCCTGCCAACGATTCATTTGCATTCTTCATTAGTTCAAAGGATTGCGAGCCTGTCATTAGATACATATTATTTTCTTGTATGGTATCTATCCTCATCTTAATGTAAGGGAATAATTCAGGAACATACTGTACTTCATCTAGAATAATTGGGAAATCATACGTTTTTAGAAATAAATTGCTATCTTCCTTAGCATGTTGTTTTAAAATTGGATCATCAAAAGTTAGATATTCTATATCATTGTTAATATGTTTTAATAAAGTTGTTTTACCAACTTGCCTTGGGCCCGTGATAATAAGAGAAGGGAATTGTTTAGAATACTCCTTTACCTTTGAAGAAATGTGTCTATCAATATACATAGCATACCTCCGTCTAATTTACGATTAAATCGTATAATAGACATACCTAAAAGTCAATAGCTTATTACTTTTAAATAAAATAAAAAGAGCACTGATTTTCATCAGTACTCTAATTAGTTATAAGTATATATCTTATAAAGTGATTGTAGCAGTATCAGCAACAGCACCATCTACTGTGTAGTAAGTAACTGTAGCAGTACCAGCAGCCCAATTATAGTTGTATTCAGCATACTTAGCTGTTGGGTTAGATACGTAGTAAGAAGTTAATGTCTTAACACGTCCATTTTCCCAAGTACGAGTATAGTTAGGAGCAACTACAACTTTGATTGAAGTTGTA
>JAFXJJ010000036.1 GCA_017532345.1 Erysipelotrichales bacterium | reverse complement strand
GTATCTCGTTCTTCTAAATACTCTTTTTGTAGTTTCTTCTTTCCTTTAAATACACTAGTATTTATTAGATTGGCAAATCTTCGATTATTCCCCATATATTGTTTCATTTGTGTATCTTGTTTACCCATTCCATTCCTCCATTCGTTTATTTTCTTTACTTGGGATAAGAGGTATTTTATTTCCCCTACATCTTACTATTGTAACGAAATTAGAAAATGGACAACAAATTTTTATTAAATAAAAAGCCGTATTACACGGCTTTACATAGTAATTCTTTACATATATCTAAATCTAATTTCATGAATATACTCTTTGAAAATGATACTAACATCAACAATTCACAACCATCATATCTGTCAACGCAAAAAGAAGTACCTAATACACTATTCAGTTCTTCACAAACTGTCTGATACTTCGTGTTATGACTAACATCTTCGCATGCATTCTTTAGTTTATTATAATAATCTCCGTAAGTAGGATTATATTCCTTCATAAGATTATTTGCTTCACTACTATATAGTTCGAATAATGGAATTAGTACATTTGTATATAATAGCTTCCAATATGCTTGTTGCTTTGTATCATGTATCATTATTTGCATTTGTTTCACAACTAATTCACATATCTCACTAGGATTCATATTAATAATACTCGTATCAAATATATATTTATCCTTACATCCTAAGTCAATCTGTTCTGCTGATAAAGAATACAATAAACGACTCATTAGATTAACATTGTCATTTGCAAGGTATTCCAATTCAGTAGAAATACGATTCCATAAATATTTACGATATTCACTAGCTTCTACCTTTAAAAAAGATCCCCAAAATAGTATCGCTACCATTCGTGCATTATTGGCAGGAAATAATGAATCTACAATATTTTGTTCTTCGCGTATTCTTTCTTTACTACTTTTATTTTTTAAATCAGTAGGTGTAGCTAAAGGCGGTAATTGTTCAATCATATACTGCATATCAGATAATTGGCTAGTCAATAGATTAACCTGTTCCTTTAATTCATTTACATGGCGATGAAGAAAGAAATTAGTTAAATTAGGATATAAAAGCATTTCATTAATATCTTTAATTGATAATCCAATATGACGTAATTTCGCGATAAATAAAAGCTTTTCAATATCATCTTCCGAAAAATCATGATAATTATTTTCAAGCTTAATAGGTTGAATTAATCCTTCATTAATATAAAAATGAATAGCTTTTTTAGTTAAGCCTGTACGTACTGCTGCTTCTTGTATCTTCATATACCCTCCAACATTCCCCTTAGGGGATAGTTTGCGATATGATTATAAATGAATATTTTCACAAATACAAGATAAAACATTCACAATATTCCTTATTTTAGGGAGAAACTTGTGAAAAAGAGAAGAAAAATACTTACTTTTTATAGTATTGACACTCCTCTTGAAGGATATTCTATACTTGTTATGGTGATAGGAGGAATTATAAAATGACAAAAAATATATCACGAAGAGACTTTTTAAAAAGTAGTGCAGTTACAGCGCTTGGATTAGCAGCTACAACAATGTTAACTGGATGCTCTTCAAATAATGAACCAACTGAAACAAATGAACCTACATTTGATGAAACTGTAGAATATCTTGTATTAGGTGGAGGTATCGGAGGCTTATCAAGTGCTATTGAAGCTGTAGATAATGGTTGTAAGAGTGTATTAATTGTAGAAAAACAAGGTTATGTTGGTGGTGCAGCAGTTGTATCTGGTGGGATCTTAGGGGGCTATGATACTGAGATTGCGAAAAAGCATAATGTTTCAGTTACAGTAGACCAATTATATGAAGAACAAATGAGAGAAAAGAAATATATTCTTGATCCTGAACTAACTCGTTTAACTATTGAAAAGAGCAAAGATACTATTGAATGGTTAATGAATACAATTGGTGTACCATTTAAAGATGAAGTAGTCCAAAAAGATGGTTATGGTACTTATCAAGCAATTCACTTAGTAGATGGTGAAGGACATGCGATGCGCGAACCTTTAGAGGCAGCTATTGCAGCTCGCCCTGAAATCGAAATTCGTCTAAAAACTAGAGCGAAAAAATTAATCACTAACGATGAAGGTGATGTATTAGGTGCTATCATCACACAAGAAGATGGTACTGAAAAGAAAATCGGTGCTAAGGCAGTGCTTGTAGCCACTGGTGGTTTCAATGCAAATCATGACTTATTTGTATCTACCCACCCAGCTAACCGTGTATTCCAAACATCTTTAATGGCTGGTTCTACTGGTGATGGATTAATCATGGCTACTGAAGTTGGTGCTGGTACTAATAGCCTAGACCAACTACAAGTATATTTACGTGAATACAACAATCCAACTAGTCAAACACCATATATGTACACTATTTTCGTAGGTACTGATGGTAAACGTTTCATGGATGAAAAACGTACTGCCCAAACATATAACCAAGAGATTAAAGATGATGTAATCGCAGAATATGGAAAAACAGGTGTTGATTACTTCTATTCTATTGCTGATGAAGCAAGTCTAGCAATGATGGGAATTGCTGATGCAGCTAAAGACCACGTAGGTGTTATATATGCTAATACATTAGAAGAATTAGCTGAAAAAGCTAGTATCAATAAAGAAAATTTCGTAGCTGAAATCGCTAAGTGGAATACTTTCGCAGCTAATCAAAAGGATGATGATTTCAACCGCAATACATTCTGGTTCCCTATTTCTACTGGACCATACTACGCTCTACAAACTACTTGGTTCTCAAGTGTATGCCATGGTGGTATTACTAAGAATGCTAATGCACAAGTAACTCGTTTTGATGGCTCAGTAATTAAAAATTTATATGCTTGTGGTGAAGTTTGTGTTGTGACTAACTCAAATGGATACACAATATCTAACGCTATCACATTCGGTAGAATTGCTGCCCAACATGTGATGAGTCAAATTAAATAATTATAATATATATTGTTCCCTTTTCCTTCCATATAAAGACTACAGTGTTATACTGTAGTTTTTTATTTAAAAAGTATTAAAGCAGTATTTAACACAAGTCTATCAACTTGCATAGTAAAAAATTATAGTTCATGATTCAAAAAAGAAAAATGATTATTCAATTTTTAAACATCATATCAAAAAGTCTGTATTCATCATACTTTTCGTAAAATAAAAACTATAGTATTTGACTACTATAGCTAACTATATTAAATAAGATTTAATTGTAACTCTTGGTATCTTTCTAATTCACTTAAATGCCAATCCTCAAAGCGATCAATTCTTCCATTTCCATTTAAATCTAAGTATGCATAACCATCTTTATCCTCAAGAATTTGAATACCATCCATTGGATTATAGTTAATTACTTCACCATTATTATTTTCTATTACGTAAATACCTTTATGGAATACTAAACGCCATTTCTTCATTAGTATTACCTCCTTACAAGGATATTATAGTAATTAATCGTAATGGAAATGTGATGAAATGATGGGAAATTGTGTGATATTAGAAATTCTTTAATCTTTGATTTAATAAAGAGATTGGTAATCCCATAATAGTGTAATAATCACCATCAATCTTTTCAATTAACAATGCACCATATCCTTGGATTCCATATGCCCCAGCTTTATCTAATGGTTCTTTAGTATCTACATAAGCATTTACTTCGGCATCTGATAAAGGTAGGAATTTAACTTTAGATGTTACTGAGAAAGTTTCACATTTGTCTTCCTTCAATAAGCACACCCCCGTAATAACATCATGGTATTCTCCAGATAATTCCTTCAACATACGCTTGGCATCTGCTTCATCCTTTGGTTTACCATAGATTACACCATTCATTGCGACAATTGTATCGGCGCTAATTACTGTTGCATCAGGATGCTTTTTAAATACAGCAAGTCCTTTTTGCTTTGCCACATCCTCGATTGCTTTATCTAATGGTAATTCTGGATTTACATACTCTTCTGTATCTACTACATCAACTTCAAAGTTCTCAATAATTCTTTGAAGTAATTCTTGTCTTCTTGGTGATTTACTAGCTAATATATATTTCATCTTACTTACATCCTTCTAATATTTGATTCATTCTTGCTGCTAATCCTTTACACTTTTCTACTGGTAAAGAACACACAGCAATACGTATACCGTTATTAACCTTTACTGTAAAGATTTTCTCATCAAGTAAAGCTTCATGGAATTTATCACGTAATGCATTGTCGCAACGTACAGTTACGAAGAAACCTTCCTTATACGGATAGATTGGTAATCCACACGCATTAGCCTCTTCTACAACAATAGAACTACGTCTACGCAATAATTCAATATATTCCGCCTTTTCCTTCATAAACTCATCATGACGATTAGTTACGACTTCATAGAAATTCTCCATTGCACTATTGTTGACATTACTCCATAATGAACGAGCGGCCTTTTCAAAGCTTCCTTCTACTACTTTCACGCTAGCTTCCTCTTTCCCTAATAAGATAGCTGCACCGCAACGTAGTCCATAACTAGTCATTAATTTCGAACAGCTGAAAGCAATTGAAATTAATACGTTATTTGTAACTTTATTGAAGCATTCCATATATGAACGTACACTGCCTAAATCATATGAATAATCTAAATACGCGATATCATTTAAGATAATAACTGAACCAATTTCAGATAATTCATTCACGAATTCAATTACTTTACCCCATTCCTCTTTAGTCATTGAATATCCAGTAGGATTGTGGCAAGGATCATTAATCACAACCACTAATTTCTTTTGTTCATTCATGACTTCTTGACATACATTCATAAATGAATTCATATTAAATAAATCACCATCAAACATTTCATAACGCTTTACATTGATACCAGCATTATTAGCCATAATCGCATATGAACCCCATGCGATATTAGGAATTACTAGTGTTTGACCTTCATTTAAACATAAATCAATTGTAAGGTTTACAGCACCTGTTCCTCCTGGTGTAGCAACAACTGATGAACATAACTCACATCCACTATTACCGATTACCCAATCAGCAACACTCTTACGATATGTTTCATTTCCTAAAAAGGCCCCAGCATACTTAGCTTTAATGCGATTATCAATACTATTGAAATTATCAAATACACTATTCATCGCAACTAATTTACCACTTTCATCATATAGCGATCCAATTGTTGCATCTACTACAGCATCTTCCCCAAATTCAGCCTTAGCAGCGGCCGCTTGACGAACAATCGTAAACACTGTATCAACAATTGGTGTGACATCTGCATTTTCTTTAATAAACGACATAACAACATCTCCTTTACAACGTATATGTACCAATAATTCGTAAATTATGAACCTTTTCCTTTAAAAGTTCAATCAATCTTTCACTACTAGTATCTGCAAGATTGCCTACTAACTCAACATAGAAATAATATTGCCAGCTTCCACTTTTAGTAGAACGTGACTTAATGTTTTCTAAGTTAAAGCCTTCCTTCTTAAATACCTCCATGATATCAGCTAAAGACCCAGCCTTATGGTCTACACTAAATAATAGAGAGAAACGGTTACCTTGCTTCTTCAATGATTTCTGAATCACCATGAAGCGTGTAGTATTATTAATCGAATCCGCTATATTTGCTTCTAATACTTCTAAATCATATACCTTTGCTGTTTCAATTGAAGCAATCGCTGCTTTACTCTTGTCACCTTGTTCACTTACATACTTAGCAGCTAATGCTGTATTTAAGTATGGTATTCTTGTAGCTTGTAGTCCTTTTAAGAATAATGAACATTGCGATAAGGCTTGACCATGAGAATATACTTCCTTAATATCCTCTAATTTGCTTCCTTTAATGCCTAATAAATTCTGATTTACTTTTAAATCATACATAGCTTCTATATATACATTAGGATATTTATATAATAAATCTAAAGTTTCACCAACTTCACCAGTATATGAATTTTCAAATGGTATTACACCATAGCTTACTTCACCATCATCTACTGCCTTAAATACATCCTCAAATGAATGGTATGAACATAAATCATCATTTTCAAACAACTTAGTAGCAGCAATTTGTGAGAAAGCACCAATACTTCCTTGATATGCCACCTTACGTTTTTCCACAAAGGTTCTTTGGTATTCCTTACTAATGCGCATCATTTGGTTGATGTATTCTTCATAATATGGTTTATATACATCATTTTCAATACGAGCCACATTCTTTGCGATTACATTTTTTTCTCTACAAGCATCAAATATTGGTTTATTATTCTCTATTTTATATTTAATAACGTCTTCAACAGCCTTCATTCTTCTTTCAAATAGTTTCGCCATTTGCTTGTCAACATCATCTATTTCAATACGTACTTCATCTAGTAATGTTTTCATTATATCACCCATTTCTCTCCTAATTTTAAGACACTTTTCCAACTTAGTAAACCATTTTCAGGAAACTTTCTGAAAATTTTCTTTTTCTCTTGCATTTCAACTCATATTATACTACTATATTGGTGTGAAAGTAGCGTGATTATCAATGAAATTACATATTTTTAAATCATTTTATTACTTTAAATAGCCCCGAGAAAACCATTAAAAATAATGATGGTTGTTTTACGCTTGTAAATAGGGGCATTCACATAGGCATACGAGTTATCGGATGCTTTTTTTGATTAAGAAGGAGTATATACTATGGAACTAACAGTTAAGACACATACACTTACATATCCAATATATATTGAAGAAGGTTGTATTAATAATATTAAAGATCATGTGAATTTAAACCGTAAGGTTATGATTATCACAGATGAAAATATTCCTGAAGAATATATTGAAACAGTACGCAAGCAATGCAAGGAAGCATTCGTATACACTAGTATTAGTGGTGAAGATGCGAAAAGCTTAGAAAACTATCAATATGTTTGTGAATATATGCTGGAATGTCAGATGTCGAGAGCTGATTTAGTTATCGCTATTGGCGGTGGGGTAATTGGTGATTTGAGTGGCTTTGTAGCTGCTACATATATGCGTGGTATTGAATTTGTGAATATCCCTACTACTACCCTATCGCAAATTGATAGTTCGATTGGTGGGAAGGTTGCGGTTAATCTAGGACTTACGAAAAATATTATTGGTGCTTTCTATCCACCAATTGCCGTCTTTATTGATTTCCAAACTTTAAAGTCATTACCTAAACGTCATTATTATAATGGCTTAGTTGAAGCTTTAAAGGCTGGATTAATATATGATTCATCAATCTTTGACTTATTTGAAACTGCTGATATTGATGATAACTTAGCTGAAATTATATATAAGTCATTAGTTATGAAGAAGAACGTAGTAGAAGAAGATGAATTTGAAATGGGAATCCGCAAAATCTTAAACTTTGGTCATACTATTGGTCATGGTTTAGAGAGCTATTTCAATTTACATGATTTACTTCATGGTGAAGCAGTAGCATTAGGTATGCTTTGTGTAGTTCCTGATGAACTTAAAGCTAGAATGCTTGCAATCTATCAAAAGCTTAATCTACCAACTAATGTTTCATATGAAGTTAATGAAGTATACCACTACATCGAAAATGATAAGAAAGCTAAGCATGGCAGAATATCATTAATTAAAGTGGATGAAATTGGAAAAGCTTATATTGAAGACGTTGAATTAGAAGAAATCCGTAAATTATTGGAGGTGAACGCATGTCAAGCACATTAGGAGATACAATTAAACTATCATTATTTGGTGAAAGTCATGGTGAAGCTATCGGTATCGTGATTGATGGGCTAGCTGCTGGTATTCCACTAGATTTAGATTTTATAAACCATCAAATGGATAAACGTAAAGCTAAAGGTAAGACATCTACTGCTCGTAAAGAAGCAGATGAAATACATATTGTGAGTGGATATTTTAATGGATATACAACTGGAACTCCATTAACTATCCTTATTCAAAATACTAATACACAAAGTAAGGATTATTCTAAAACAAAAGATATTCTTAGACCTTCACATGCTGATTATACAGCTTATGAGAAATACCACGGCTATCAAGACTATCGTGGTGGAGGACACTTCTCTGGTAGATTAACAGCTCCAATCGTTGCCGCTGGTGCCATTTGCATGCAGATTCTTAAAAATAAAGGTATTCAAATTGGTACACATATTTGTAACTTACATGGTATTACTGATACGTTATTCAGTGATGATGTACCTAGCATTGAAGCTGAATTAAATAGCTTAGATTCTAAAGCATTCCCTGTACTAAATGAAGATACTGCTTCACAAATGCAAGCAGAAATCTTAAAGCATAAAGAAGATTTAAACTCAGTTGGTGGTATTTTAGAAAGTGTAGTAATTGGTGTACAAGCAGGTATTGGTGAACCATTTGCTGATTCTATTGAAAGTAAACTATCTTCATTAATCTTCTCCATCCCTGCTGTTAAGGGAATTGAATTTGGATTAGGCTTTGACTTTGCAACTACTACTGGTAAGGAAGCTAATGATGCTTTCATTATGAAAGATGGGAAAATTCAAACACGCACTAATAATAACGGTGGCATCAACGGTGGTATTAGTAATGGTATGCCGATTCGTTTAAAAACTTGTATCAAGCCTACACCATCAATCTATGCCACACAAGATAGCGTGAATTACCAAACAAAAGAAGCTACAACTCTTCAAATTGAAGGACGCCATGACCCTGCGATTATTCATCGTGCAGCCGTAGTTGTTGATAGTATGATTGCGATTGGATTAGTTGATTTATATACAAAACGTTATGGCTATATGTGGCAATATGAGGAACGTGTATGAGATATGGATTATTAGGTGAAAAGCTAGGGCATAGCTTTTCTAAACAAATACATGAATCATTATCAAATATTACCTATGAACTTATTGAGAAGTCGAGAGATGAATTTGATGATTTCATGAAAACAAAAGACTTTAAAGCTATTAACGTTACTATTCCTTATAAGGAAATGGTAATTCCTTATTTAGATGTTGTTGATGCACGTGCCAGTCGTATCGGTGCAGTTAATACGATTGTTAATTGTGATGGTAAGCTATATGGCTACAATACCGATTATGAAGGTATTATTTATCTATTAAATAAGTATGATATTACAGTTAAAGATAAAGTAGTAGCTATTCTAGGTAGTGGTGGAACTTCAAAAACAGCTACGGCAGTTGTAGAAGATTATCAAGCATCTAAAATCTATCATGTATCTAGAACAGCTAAAGATGGCTATATCACATATGAAGAACTATATGAAAGACAAGCAGAAATTCAAGTTATTATTAATACTACACCAGTAGGTATGTATCCTAATAACGATGGAGCTCCTATTGATATAGCTAAATTTAAGAATTGCGAGAGTGTAATTGATGTAGTCTATAATCCACTTCGTACTAAGCTTATTTTAGAAGCAAAAGAGCTAGGTATGAAAACAGCTACTGGTTTAGAAATGCTGATTGTCCAAGGGATTAAAGCTCATGAATTATTCTTATCTAAGAGTTATACTACTGAGAAATACCAAGAATTAATTAGTAATATAACTTTTGAGAAAGAAAATATTGTATTTATTGGAATGCCAACATGTGGTAAGAGTACAATCGCAAGAATGCTTAGTGAAGCATTAGAAATACCACTAGTTGATATTGATAGTGAAATTGTTACAAGTGAAGGAAGACCTATCACTGAAATCTTCGCAAATAATGGTGAAACATATTTCCGTGAGGTTGAACGAAGCATCACAAAAGCATTAAGCCAAAAGAACCACCAAATCATCGCAACTGGTGGTGGTATTATTAAAGATAAAAGAAATATTGATTATTTGAAGCAAAATGGTATCATTATCTTTATTGATAGAGATATTGAGTTACTCCAAAATGATGATACTCGACCTCTATCAAGTACTAAAGATCAATTAGTTAAGCTATATAAAGAACGATATTCATTATATACAAAATATGCTGATTATATTATCAAAAACAATGATGATATTAAGCGTACATTAGAAGCAATTAAGGAGAAATTATATGAAGTTACTAGTAATTAACGGACCTAATATTAATATGTTAGGTATTCGTGAAAAAGGTATATATGGTTCTGATACATATGATACATTGTGTAACCGTATTGAAGAACATGCGAAAGTATTAGGCATTGATGTAGAGATATACCAAAGTAATCATGAAGGATGTATCGTTGATAAGATTCAAGAGGCATACCAAGTAATTGATGGCATTGTGATTAACCCTGGAGCATATACACATACATCAATAGCTATTCTTGATGCTTTGAAAAGTGTTATGATACCATGCGTAGAAGTACATATTAGTGATGTAAGTAAGCGTGAAGATTTCCGCCAAATTTCTTATGTACGACTAGCATGCGAAACTACTATAATGGGCAAAGGAATTAATGGGTATTTAGAAGCCATGGACTTTTTAGTAAATAAAACTAAATAGAAGTGAGGGAAATATTATGATTATTACTCTAAGAATTGGAACTGAAGAAAAAGAAATAAAGAAAATACAACAGTATTTCATTGACCGTGGATGTCAATGTAAGGATATAATCGGTGTTAATCAACGAATCTTTGGTGTAATTGGAGATACAAGTAAGATTGACCCTAAGACAATTGAAGCTAATAAATGTGTAGCGAATGTTACTCGTATTGCTGTTCCATTTAAGAAGGTTAGTCGTCAATTTCATCCCGAAGACACTGTTGTTGAAGTG
>JAFXJJ010000035.1 GCA_017532345.1 Erysipelotrichales bacterium | reverse complement strand
GAAGCTGGCTTACGTAGTGGTTTCACTAAAGCAGTGAATGATTATGCTCGTAAATATGGATTATTAAAAGAAAAAGATAAGAATTTAGAAGGTGGCGATATCCGTGAAGGATTAACTACAATTATTAGTGTCCAAATTCCTGAACACTTACTACAATTTGAAGGGCAAACTAAGGGAAAATTAGGTACTCCTGAAGCTCGTAGTGCAGTAGATGCTTTAGTAAGTGAAAAGATGAGCTTCTATCTAGAAGAAAATAGAGAAATTGCTGAGAATTTAATACGTAAGATGATTCGTGCTGCTGTAGCTCGTGAAGCTGCCAGAAAAGCTCGTGAAGAGGCTCGTAAAGGAAAAACTAAGAGTAAACAAGAAAAGAATATCTCAGGTAAGTTATCGCCTGCTCAAAGCAAGGATTATGCTAAGAATGAATTATTTATTGTCGAAGGTGACTCAGCTGGTGGTAGTGCTAAGAGTGGCAGAGATAGCAAGCATCAAGCTATATTACCACTACGTGGGAAAGTATTAAATACTGAAAAAGCTAAGATGAGTGATATTGAAAAGAATGAAGAATTAAATACGATGATTTATACTATTGGGGCTGGTGTTGGTGAATCATTTGATGTTAATGAGGCTAACTATGGTAAAGTTATCATCATGACCGATGCTGATACCGATGGTGCACATATTCAAGTATTATTACTAACATTCTTCTATCGTTATATGGAGGATTTAATTCGTGATGGTCGTGTATATATCGCATTACCACCACTATATAAAGTAAGTAAAGGTAAAGATTTTATATATTGTTGGGATGATGAGGAGCTTGAAAAGGCTAAGAAAGATATTGGACATGGTTATTCGATTCAACGCTACAAAGGGTTAGGGGAAATGAATGCTGACCAATTATGGGAAACAACAATGAATCCAGAAACGCGTACATTAATTCAAGTAACATTAGAGGATGCTCAAGTTGTTAGTAATCATGTATCAGTATTAATGGGAGATGAAGCAGAAGTAAGAAGACAATGGATCGAAGAAAATGTTTCATTCACATTAGAAGATAGTTTTGAAGTGGAGGACTAGGGAATGGCTAAGAAAGAAAAAGCAGAAGTAAAAGTACATCAAGAAACCCTTGTTACATATCCACTTGATGATTTAATGGGTGATCGTTTTGGTAAGTATGCGAAGTACATTATTCAAGATCGTGCATTACCTGATGCAAGAGATGGATTAAAACCAGTACAACGTCGTATTTTATATGCGATGAATGAAGAAAATAATACATATGATAAGGCATATCGTAAATCAGCTAAAACTGTTGGTTATGTAATTGGTACATATCATCCACATGGTGATACATCAGTGTATGATGCGATGGTACGTATGTCACAAAGCTGGAAGAATGGTGAAATCTTAATTGATATGCAAGGTAATAATGGTTCAATTGATGATGACCCTGCTGCTGCGATGCGTTATACAGAAGCTAGATTATCAGAGATTAGTAGTGAATTATTAAAGGATATTGATAAAGAAACAGTCTTAATGGCGCCTAACTATGATGATACATTAATGGAACCTACAGTATTACCTGCGAGATTTCCTAATGTATTAGTTAATGGTTCTAATGGTATTGCGGCTGGTTATGCAACACATATTCCACCACATAACTTAAATGAAATAGTTAACGCGACAATTTATCGTATTCAAAATCCATATTGTTCATTAGATGATATTATGGACATTGTAAAAGGACCAGACTTTCCTACTGGTGGTATAGTTCAAGGAATTGAAGGTATTAAGGATGCTTTTCAAACTGGTAAAGGACAAGTATCAATACGTTCTAAATCAGAAATTGTGGAAGCTAAGACGATGAATCAAATCGTTATTACGGAGATTCCATTTGAAGTAGTGAAACAAAAGCTAGTTGCGAAGATGGATGATATTCGTATTAATAAGGATATTGATGGTGTATTAGCTGTTCGTGATGAATCAGGTAGAAATGGGTTACGCATTGTCATTGATATTAAGAAAGATGCCAATGCGGAAATGATTTTAAATTACTTCTTAAAGAATACAGATTTACAAGTGTATTATCACTATAATGTGGTAGCTATTGTTAATAAAACACCTGTACGCATGGGCTTAATACCAATTATTGATGCCTATATACAACATCGTGAAGATGTTGTATTACGTCGAACTAGATATGATTTAGGTAAGAAAGAAAAACGTTGTCATATCTTAGAAGGTCTTATTAAAGCTGTTAGTGTGATGGATGAGATTATTGATATTATTCGTCATTCTAAAGATAAAGGTGATAGTAAACGTCGTTTAATTGAACGCTTTAAATTCTCTGAAGAACAAGCAGAAGCAATTGTTACATTACGTTTATACCGTTTATCATCAACTGATGTAAAGGAATTAAAAGAAGAGTTTAAGATTCTTGTTAATGAGATGGAATATCTACAAACGATTCTTGATGATGAACGTGTGCTACATCAAGTTATTGTGAAGGAACTACAAGAAATCAATCAAAAGTATGTAAGAGAACGTCGTTCTACAATCGAACATGAAGTCAAGGATATCGTGATTGATAAGATGGCTATGATTACAAGTGAAAAGGTGATGGTGGCTATCACAAAATCAGGTTATGTGAAGAAGGTATCACTTCGTTCATATAATACATCTACTGATGTTGTATGCGGACTTAAAGATGGTGATGAATTATATTGCTACAAAGAGGTTGATACACTTGATAACTTAATTCTATTCACTAATAAAGGTCGTTATGCATATGTACCAGTTTATGAAATTGAAGAATGTAAATGGAAAGAAATTGGTAAGCATTTAAATAGTGTAGTTAAGATTGATGGGGAAGAAAAGATAGTTGGTGCAGTAGTTTGCAATGATTTTGATACTCAAGCATATGTGGTTGCCGTATCAAAGAATGGTATGATTAAGCGTACATTAGTAAGTGAATTTGTATTAACTAGATATTCTAAACCAGCAGTTGCCATGAATTTAAAAGATGGTGATGAATTATTAACAGCTAGACTTGTATATGCTAACGATGAATTATTATTAGTAAGTAAGAATGGTTATGTTGTACGTTATTATATTAATAATGTATCTGAATCAGGTACTAAGAGTGCTGGTGTGAAAGCTATGAATCTTAATGATGATGAAATAGCTGGATTAGCAGTTATTCGCTTTGATAAGAATATGGTAGTATTCACAACTGACAAGGGTGGTATGAAACGTATTCGCTTAAGTGATATTGAGTACTATAATCGTCCTGCTAGAGGGGAAGCTATTGTTAAGAAAGTGAAAACTAATCCTATTGTGATTAATGATGTCTTCTTAGTAGATGTAGGTGATTCATTACCATTAGTAAGTGAACGTGATTTCCGTGCTTTAGAGGTTAAGAATGTACCTATTATGGATAAAGGTGCTACCGTATCTAATTGTTTAGATGAAAATCAATATATAGTTCATGAGTTAGAACGAGTAGAAAAGAAAGCTGCCATGCCACAAGTTGAAAGCGGTGGCGAAATTCAAATGTCGCTTGATTTAGATGATATACTAAGCGGAGGGGAAGATTTCTAATAATAAATCACTGTTATCAATTGATAGCAGTGATTTTCTTTTAAATAGGTATTCATTATGATATATTTGTGGTATAATGAAATAAGATATGAAAGTGAGAGAAAGAAAATGATTAATATTGAAAAAGAATATAAATTGTTACAAGATTTAAGCTTTGTTCGTGTCAGTGGAAGAGGAGACGAAGAAAAAGCTGCTGATTTAATTGTAAAAGCATTAGAAGCAGAAGGTTTAGCTGCTAGAAAAGAAACTTTTGAAGTAGATTCATTTAATGTAGAATCAGGTGTGTTAGAAGTATTAGCACCATTCACAAAGCAATATGATGTAACTACATATGCTAATTGTGGTACTACACCTGAGGGTGGATTAGAAGCTGAATTATGTTATTTTGAAAGTGATAATGAAGTATGCAGAAAGAATGTTAAAGGTAAGATTGCTTTAGTTAATGGTTATTTAGGTAGAGCTGTTTATAAAGCATTAGTTGAATGTGGTGCTGTTGGATTTATTTCATTTAGTGGTGATATTGATAAGAGTGTTGAAGTAACTGATATTGATACACGTGAGTTACGTGCACCATTACGTGATTTAGGAGTAATTCCTGGTGTTCATATGCGTGTACATGATGTAATGGAAATGATGGATGCAGGTGCATCTAAAGTAAAATTCACTGTTAACCAAGAAGTTGGTAAGGCTGAATCATGCAATGTAGTTTGTGAGATTAAGGGAACAGAAGATACTAAAGAAACAATTGTATTTACTGGTCACTATGACTCAGTACCATTCTCTAAAGGTGCTTATGATAATGCTACAGGTAGTGTTTGTTTATATGCATTAGCTATGTACTTTAAGGATCATGCTCCAAAGCGTAATTTAGTATTTGTCTTCTGTGGTAGTGAAGAACGTGGTTTATTAGGAAGTAAAGCATATTGTGCACAACATGAAGATGAGTTAGAAAATGTTATATATTGTATCAATGTGGACATGATTGGATGTACATTAGGTAGACGTATTGCAGTAGCAACTGCTGATGAAAAGGTTGTATCATTTACTGATTACTTTGCGAAGATTGTTGGCTTCCCTATTTCTGCTTCTCAAGGTGTATATTCAAGTGATTCAACACCATTCGCAGATAAAGGTGTACCAGCTATCTCGTTTGCTCGTATTACTCCACAAGGTGGTGGATCAATCCATAATCGCTTTGACGTTATGGAACATCTAAGTGCTAGATATTTAGGTGAAGATACTGAATTTATTTGTAAGTATGCTGAAACATTAGCTAATTCATATGTATTCCCAATTAAGAAGGAAATGCCTCAAAAGATGAAGGATGAATTAGATAAATATTTAGGTCGTGATAAGAAGGACGATGCTAAGAATCAAAAGGCTAAGTAAACATAAAAGAACTGATTTCATACTATCAGTTCTTTTTTTGGTCAAAATTAGTGCAAATTGAAAAATACAGTTATATAATAATGTAAATGGGATTCAGGAAAGAAGGAATATTTTATGGCAAGAGATGAGCAAAGAGTCGCAACAATGGAAGCACGTAAAAGAGAGTTTAAAGAATTCATGGCGGATTTACATGCGAAATCTGAGCGAAAAGTAAAATTCACTCAAAAGATAGGTACAATGGTTGCAGGTATGATGCTTGCATTAGTACTAGTAATTTCTGTAATGCTTTATATTACATCTAGTACATTATCAGAAAACAGTGTGAATGATGCGTTACAAAAATCATTAACTGTAACAGCGCAAGTAGCTGCCGACATGGTTGAGAAAGAAATTAGTACATTAGTTATGGAAGTAGCAGCAATTGGTGATAATCCATATATGACTGACCCTTCTGTTTCACAAGAAGCAAAAAACTTTTTAATGATTCAATATCAAGAAAAATATGGTTATATTCGTAGCTCAGGATTTGATAATAAATATGGATATAGCGAATGGGGTACTGTAGATAAAGCGATTATTGATCATGTAAATCAAGGTAAGCCTTATGTTACTTCACCATTCTATAATGAATTTAATGAATTTGTAGTTAGAATTTATATTCCAGTTTATAATTCTTATCAAATCAAAGATCAAGGTAAAAATTATAAACAACTTGTTTGGGGTGGTTTAATATTTGACTTTGATGCGAAAATACTAACAGATATGTTAATTGAAGCATCGGTTGGTGAAAATGGAACAGCTTATATGGTTGATTCTACAGGTGTTACTATTGCTTCTACACAAGATTATGAGGGTGTAATGAATTTTATGAACACTTCTCAAGATCCTGAAGCAGATGAAAGTATTCGCAATGCAGAAATAGAGATGGCTAAAGGGAATGCAGGATTTATTGATTATATATGGGAAGGGGAAGAAGCTAGTATTGCTTATGCACCTATTCCTGAGTATGGGTGGTCATTAGCAATCGATGTATATCGAAGTGATTTTACTGCACTTTTAGAAAAATCTAGATCATATTCAAATATTATCACAATACTTGGATTAGTTGTTGCTGCTATTGTATCAGTACTTGCATCAACAAAGATTTCTAAACCTATTGAAGTTGTTACTGATGCAGCTAAAGAAATTGCTAATGGTAATTTCAATGTAGATTTAACATACAAAACAAATAGTGAAATTGGTGTATTAATTGATTCATTTAAATTTACAGTAGAAAACCTACGTGCAACAATTTCTGATATTGGATATGTAATGAATGAGCTTCAAAATAAGAATTTTGATGTAGAACCAACAATTGATTATGTTGGAGAATTCATTCAAATTAAAGAAGCTGTATGCACAGTAAGAGATACTGTAAGTGATGCGTTACGTGAAATAGCACAAGTTGGTGAGCAAGTAGCTAGCGGTGCGGATCAAGTAGCAAGTGCATCACAAAGCTTAGCACAAGGTGCAACAGAACAAGCAGCAAGTGTTGAGGAATTAAGTGCAACAGTTAATGATATTTATGAACAAGTACGTATGAATACAGAAAATTCAAGAGTAGCAGCAGAAAAAGTAAATACTGCAGGACATGAAATTGAATTAAGTAATACGCAAATGAGTGAATTAATGGTTGCAATGGAAGATATCACAGCTAAGTCTAATGAAATCAGTAAGATTGTTAAGACAATTGATGATATCGCCTTCCAAACAAACATTCTAGCATTAAATGCTGCAGTAGAAGCAGCAAGAGCTGGAGCAGCTGGTAAAGGCTTCGCTGTAGTAGCAGATGAAGTACGTAACCTAGCAAGTAAATCAGCAGAAGCAGCTAAGAATACTACAGCACTAATCGAACAAACAACAGAAGCAATTGCTAATGGTAGTGCAATTGCTGGAAGAACAGCTACAGCACTTCAAGATGTAGTAACAACAACAGAAGAAGCAGTAGGTTTAGTTAACCAAATTTCAGAAGCTAGTGAAGCACAATCAAGTGCTATTTCACAAGTAACAATGGGAATCGAACAAATCTCAGCAGTAGTACAAACTAACAGTGCTACAAGTGAAGAAAGTGCAGCAGCTAGTGAAGAGTTAAGTGGTCAAGCTCGTGCACTGGATGAATTAATTAAAGAATTCAATATTTAATCTAAAAAAAGCTATGTGTTGTAGTGATTACCTACAAGCATAGCTTTTCTTTTATCTAAATCTTACATTACATAATTGCCAACGGTCAGTATTTTCATCAATCTCTAAAACAATTTCACCTTTACCATTACGTTCTACTGTTTTATTATCCTTTACTCCTTTAAAAGTATAAGTCACATAAATACAAGCCATTTCCGAAAATCTCTCAATTCTAAGATCGTTTAAGCGAAGTATACGAGATGAATATTTATTAATAAAGCTCTTATAAAATAGACATATATTCTCATATCCTTGTACTGGTTTATTGAGAATTATAATTAATGCGCGAAAAGAATCAATCCAATCTCTACATAAATTTTCTACATTGCCTCTTTCTAAATCAGCAAGATGCCCATTAATTAATTCAATAATCTTCATATTCCCCATAAAAATACTCCCCTAATAATGTTATTATTATACATGATGTATTTTAAGAAGAAAAGAAAATTTTATAAATTACAGTGGATATACATCTAAAACATTTAAAGTAGTGTTATTATTTATATAAATTAAATAAAAAATAGAAAAAATTGTAAATTAATGCAATAAAATGATGAGCTAAAATATTAACTAGATGAAAGGGGAAGTTTTAATATGAATTACGTGACGTCATCAAACAGTACTTCATTAATAAATATGAATACTGATATAGATAATTGTATATATAGAATGGCAATTAATGATAAGGCTGCCTTAGCTGAACTATATGAATTAACCAAAGTTTCAATTTACAGTTTTTCCCTTTCAATTTTAAAGAATACACAGGATGCTGAAGATGCATTACATGATACGTATTTAGCTGCATATTCTTCTGCATCATCATATAAGTCAAATGGCAAACCGTTAGCTTGGTTATTAACAATAACAAGAAATATCTGTCTTCATAAATTAAATGAACTTAAACGCATAGGAGATTTGCCTGATGAAGATTTAGATAAGGTCTTATCAACTAATGATACTGTTTCTAAAGAAGACAGAATGATGCTTGAATCATGTCTAAAGCATTTAGGCGATGAAGAACGTCAAATTGTTGTACTTCATGCAATTAGTGGATTCAAACATCATGAGATTGCCAAGCTATTAAAACTACCATTACCGACTGTATTATCAAAGTATAGTAGAGCTTTAAAGAAGCTTCGTAATATGATAGAAAAGGAGTACTAATTATGAAGAATAATGAAATTGAAAATAGAATAAACCAATCCTTCTCAAAGATTACTCCTAATGTAATTGATTCAGTACTAGCAGATTGTGAGAATGGAAAACAAATTATTATGGTTGAAGAAAAGAAAATCATTAATAAGCCAATCCTTGCATTAGCAATGACCTTTGTATTAATGTTTGTTGGTGTATTTGCAATACAAAATTATAAGACTAATTATGCAGTTGCATCAGTTGTCGCATTAGATGTCAATCCTAGCATTGAAATTAAAGTTAATGAAAAAGAAGTGGTACTTGATGTTGAAGCTAAGAATGAGGATGCTGAAATAGTAATAGGAGAAATGGACTTTAAAGGTAATAATTTAGACGTAACAGTTAATGCTTTAATAGGTTCTATGCTTCGTAATGGTTATATTAATGAACTAGCTAATTCTATCTTAATTAGTGTTGATAGTAAAAATACTGATAAGGCAGTAGTAATTCAAGAAAAACTAACAGAAGAAGTAACTACTCTTTTAAAGACAGATACTTTTGAAGGGTCAGTAATGAGTCAGAATATTTCTTCTAATAATGAGTTACAAGAATTAGCTAATAAATACAACATTACAGTAGGTAAAGTACAACTAATTAATAAGATTATTGAAAAGAAGCCTCAATACACATTTGATGAATTAGTCCCATTATCAATCAACGAGCTAAATCTATTACTGAATTCTCAAGGTACTTCTCTAGATGATGTTACATCTACTGGTACAGCTAGTGATAAGAAGTATATTGGTGAAGAGGAAGCTAAGAGAATCGCATTTAAACATGCAAAGATAAGTGAGAATTTAATTGATGAAGTAGATATGTCAATTGATTATGAAGATGAATCTTTAGTATATGAAATAGAGTTTATTTTAAATGATATTAAATATTCATATAGTATTAATGCCGTTAATGGTAAGCTTGAAAAATTTGAATCAAAGGAAATTATTAAAGAAGATATAAATGAAGCGATAATAACTGAAAAGAACTATTTAACGAAAGAAGAAATTATAAAGTTGATTTCCACTCATTTATGTACACACCATGATAATCTTACATCTTTAAATATGCATCTTGGACATTGTAGCGATATTAGTGCTGACGTATATGATGTAGAGTTTATGGTGGAGAATACGAAGTATTCTTATAGAATTAATGCGACGACTGGTGAAATATTATGTGCTGACTCAAAAATCAGAGGTGAGATACACCATGATGAAGGAAATCATCATAAATATATTGATAAGCAACAAATAATTAGTATTATGTGTGAGCATTTTAAACTAGATTCAATTTCATTACCATCATTAAAGGTTAATCGTGGAAATAACGAGAAAGCTAATTTATATGAAATAGAATGTATTATTGGAAATACTAGATATATGCTTAGTATGGATGCCATTACAGGTGAAATCTTAGAAGGTAGTAGTGAAGTATTAGATGTTAATTCAGATAATAACGGAAATAAAGTAACTTTTGATGAGAAAGCAATTTTAAATAAACTATTAACTGAATTAAATATAACTGAAGATATGATTAAATCACTAAAAATTAAGCCAAAATACCAAAATAAAGAATTAATATTTGTAGTAGATTTTGAGTATAATGAACAAAAGTATTGTTACCATATAAATGCGATGACAGGTGAAATTACGATTATTAAAAGTAACAATGATCAACCTGTTGTAACAACAAAATCAAATGTTAATCAAGGAAACAACAATATCCATCATACTGAAAAACATAATGAATCTAATCATCATTCAAATAATAAAAAGAATTAAAAACAAAGCCTCAAAACTTAGTCGTTTTGAGGTTTTTCACTAGTATAGTATTTTCCTTGCCATGTGTCTTCTTTAACCATTAGCTTATCGATATCATTTAAAATAGTGGTTTTATTAAGTGTCCATGTCGGTTCAATTAATAAATCTTTAGGAGCATCGCCTGTTAATCGTTGGATGATTAAAGTAGGTGGAAGTATTTCTAATTGTCTAACAACAGTGGAAATATATTCTTCACGAGTTAATAAAGTGAATGGTTCCTTTTTATATTGTTCTCCCATGATGGTTTGTTCCATGATGTGAAGCATATGTATTTTGAGGGCTTGAATATCATGAGATGCAATGAATCTAGCAGTTGCTAACATATCTTCAACACTTTCATTAGGTAAAGAATTCATAATATGCACAGTAACATTAATATTTTGTTGTCTAAGTAAGGTTAAAGCATTTTCAAATTCTTCAATCGTTTCATGGCGATTTAAATCACTTTTAGAATGAATAGTTTGAAGACCTAGTTCAATCCAAAGTGGTTTACGTTTGGCAATGGTACCTAGATATTGGGCTATTTCTTCATCAATACAATCACTTCGAGTAGCAATCGAAATAGCTACAATATCATCACGTGCCACGAATGGCTCATAAATATTCTTTAAGGCTTCCACATCACCATAAGTATTAGAATATGCTTGAAAATATGCCATGGCTAAGCCATCAGGCCATTTACGTTTCATCATTGCTAGACCATCATTAAATTGGGCATCTAAGTTATCTGCTACTGAAGTGAAATCACCACTACCTCTAGCAGAACAGAAAGTGCATCCACCATAAGCTTTCTTACCATCTCTATTAGGACAAGTAAAATGAGCGTCTAGTGGTACTTTAAATACTTTATTGTTATATGTTTTTTTTAAATAATAATTCCAAGTATAATATCTTTTATTATCATCACTATATGGAAAAGGATTATTCTTCATAATATCACCACAATAAGTATACCATATGAAACTAGAAAATGAGAGAATTAGACTATATTAATTAAGGAAAGTTTGGTAGAATATATTCGCATGAGAAGGGAGAATGAGTATGAAAGTTATTGAAGTGTATGTAGAACATCCTGTCTATGAAATTAACCAAACATTCTCCTATTATTGTGATTTTGAAGTTCAAGTAGGGATGCGTGTACTAGTGCCATTTAATCATACTGAATTAGTTGGATTAGTACATGCGATTCATGATGCCAGTGAAGCTAGTAGTGATTATGATCTTAAATCGGTTATTCGAGTAATAGATGAAGAAATATTACTAAATGATGAAATTCGTAAGTTAGCAAAATATATGGAAAGTACTACAATTGCACCGTATATGGCATGTGTACAAGCAATGCTACCTACGATACTTAAACCTAAAACATCTACAAATAGTGCTAAGATGGAAAGAGTAGTCACTATTATAAGTGAGAAGATGGCTTTTACTCCTAAGGAACAAAGATGTGTTGATTATATAAAGTCTAAGGATGTATGTTTTTATAGTGATGCTAGAAAAGAATTTGGAAATACTGTTCGTCAGCTTGTAGTTAAGGGTGCTGCTAGTGAGTATTTAGTGGAAGCTAAAACTAAAGTTGGTAAAGATTATGCAGATTATCAAGAACCAGAATTATCTGATGAACAAAAAGCATGCATCAATAAAATTGAGAATAATCATGGATACCGTCCTTATTTACTATATGGTGTTACTGGTGCAGGTAAAACAGAAGTATACTTGCAGTTAGCTAAACAAGTAATTGAAAGAGGTCAAAGTGTTATTATACTAGTACCTGAAATAGGACTAACACCACAAATGGTAGCTAGAGTTAAGGGAAGATTCCATGACTTAGTTGCTATTTACCATTCAAAATTAAATAATCAAGAGAAATATAGTGAATATATGCGAATTAAGCGTGGTGAAGTAAAGGTAGTGGTAGGAACACGTTCTGCTATCTTTATGCCATTTGATAATTTAGGATTAATCATAGTTGATGAGGAACATGATAAGAGCTATAAGCAAGATTCTACACCTAGATATCATGCAAGAGATATCGCATTATGGAGAGGTCAATATCATAATTGTCCGGTTGTTATGGCGAGTGCTACACCATCATTTGAATCATATGCACGTGCAAGTAAGAATGTATATGAACTATTAACCCTTACTAAACGTATTAACGTGAGAATGCCAGAAATACATTTAGTTAATATGAAGAATGAATTACGTCGTTCTAATCCATATTTATTATCGAAAGATTTAAAGACTGCCATGAATGAAGCATTATCTAATGGTGAGCAAGTGATACTACTTTTTAATCGTAGAGGCTATGCGCCACAAATGGAATGTAAGTCATGTCACAAGGTAATAAAGTGTCCACACTGTGATATTTCACTTTCTTATCATAAGGAAGAAAAGGTGGTAAAGTGTCATTATTGTGATTATGTAACACCATTTATTAGTACATGTCCAGTATGTGGAAGTAATGAAGGCTTTAATTTTGGTGGAGTTGGTATCCAAAAATTAGAGGAAGAATTAAATCGTGACTTCAAGGACTACAAGGTTCTTCGTATGGATCGTGATACTACCGCTCGTAAGGATGGGCATGAGGCTATTATTGAGGCCTTCGGTAGACATGAAGCTGATATCTTAATTGGTACTCAAATGATTGCGAAAGGATTAGATTTCCCTAACGTAACTGTAGTTGGAATTGTGAATGCCGACCAAGGAATGAATCGTCCTGATTTCCGTTCTATTGAAGATACATTTGGCTTTTTGTCGCAAGCAAGTGGTCGAAGTGGTCGAAGTTCGAAACAAGGAAAAGTATTTATCCAAACATATGATGAAGAACATTATATGTTTAACTATTTAAAGAAAAATGATTATCATGGATTCTTTGTACGTGAGATGAAGTTTAGACATGTTGGAAATTACCCACCATACTGTTACATGGCAGCAATTACTACAAGCGATAGTAGTAAAGAAAAGGCTCAGAATTTGGCGTATGCAATTCATGAATATTTGTTGAATAAGCATATTGATGGAAAGGTATATAATGTAACTGAGGAAACTAAAGTCCAAGATACATATCGCTATCGTATTCTTATTAAAGTGAAAAATAATGATATGTTAGAAGGTATTCTTAAAGATATTGTTGATGAATTCAAGGTTAAACAAAAAGTACGTGTGAAGTTGTATATTGATAATAATCCACTTACTGTATAGATTGGAGGTATGTTATGAGTGCAAGAGCAAAAGCATTCCATATATTAAATGAAGTTGTATTAAATAATGGATATTCTCAACTATTATTAAAGAAAGAACTAGAAAAAGTACCTGATCAAGACAAAAGTATTATCACAACATTAGTTTATGGTACAATTCAAAATTATTTTTATATGGAATATTTATGGAAAAAGCATGTTAATCGTAAATTAGATGATAAACGATTAGGTGTGTTATTTTCTATGGCTTGTTACGAAATAGTGTTCTTAAATTCGCCTGACTATGCAGTATTAGATGAAGCTAATGAACTGGCTAAGAAAATTAATAAACGCTATGCGGGCTTTGTGAATGGAGTACTTCGTAATGTACTTAGAAATAGTTTTGAGATTGAAGAAGAAAATGAAATTAAGAAACGCGCAATTGAAACATCGCATCCTGAATGGCTATACCGTATGTGGTGTAAGCATTATGGAGAAGATGTAGCATATAAAATTGCTCAAGCTAACAATCGGAAGCCTAAAGCTAGCTGTCGTTTTAATCGCTTAAAAACAACTAAACAAGCATTAATTGATAAATATGGCTTTAAAGAAGGTTTACTTAGTGAAGATGCGCTATACTTAGATGGTGGTAATCTAGCTAGTATGAAGTGTTATGAGGATGGTGAAATATCGATTCAAGATGAATCCTCCCAAATGGTAGCAATTGTTGCTGATCCAAAGGAAAATGATATGATACTTGATGTATGTGCAGCACCAGGCTCTAAAACTATGCATATGGCAGAACGTATGAACAATACAGGTCATATCATTGCTCATGATTTACATGCATCTAGAGTTGAATTAATGCGTAATGCGGCAACTCGTTTAGGGGTAACAAATACTGAATTCAAGACATTTGACTCAACTAAGTGCCATGAAGAATATAGTAAAGAAAGTTTTAATGTTGTGGTAGTTGATGCTCCATGCTCAGGCTTAGGGGTAATGGGACGTAAACCAGATATTCGTTTACAAGATAAGCAATCATCAATGGATGAAATACTTCAAATTCAAGCTCAAATTCTTGAAAGTGTTCATGAATTAGTTAAGATAAATGGGAAATTAGTATATTCTACATGTTCTTTAAATAAAAAAGAGAATGAAAAGCAAGTAGAATCATTCGTGAATAAGCATCCAAATTATCGTATTGATTATGAAAGAACGATATTCCCATATGAATATGATAGTGATGGATTTTATATTTGTCGTTTAATACGTGAAAAATAGTATAAATCATGATAGAATATAAAAGATAAAGATTTTAGGAGACTAGTAATGGAAACGATTTATAGTTATAGTTTAGAAAGCCTTGAAAATCTAATGCTTGAGATGGGAGAGAAAAAGTTCCGTGCTAAGCAGATTTTTATGTGGTTATATAGAAAACGTGTAACTTCATTTGAAGAAATGACAGATATTAAAGTGGAGTTACAAAATAAATTAAAGGAACGCTTTGTGATAGATCCATTAACAGTAAGGGAAAAGCAAGTATCTAAAGATGGAACTACGAAGTTATTATTTGAGTTACAAGATGGTTCATTAATTGAAACTGTAATGATGATATACGAATTTGGTAAGTCAGTTTGCGTTACATCACAAGTTGGTTGTAATATGGGATGTACATTCTGTGCAAGTGGTTTACTAAAGAAAAAACGTGATTTAAGTAGTGGTGAAATGGTTGCCCAAATAGTTTATATTCAACGTATGCTAGATGAAGTGAATGAACGCGTCGCAAATGTTGTAATTATGGGAACAGGTGAACCATTTGATAACTATGATAATGTGATGGAATTCTTAAAGACTATCAATGATGACTTAGGAATTGCAATTGGTGCAAGACACTTAACTGTATCTACTAGTGGTATTGTGCCACGCATTATTGATTTTGGAAAGTGTGGTATTCAATATAACCTAGCTATTTCACTACATGCACCTAATGATGAATTACGTAATGAATTAATGCCAATTAATAAAGCTTATCCATTAAAGACATTAATGGCTGCTTTACGTGAATATAGTGAAAATAGTAATCGCCGTATTACTTTTGAGTATATTTTACTTAAAGGAAAGAATGATTCACCTGCGCATGCTGAAGAGTTAGCTAAGTTAATTCGTGGTATGAATGCTTATGTGAATTTAATTCCTTACAATGTAGTAGATGAACATGGTTATAAGCAAGTTGATAGAAATGGTGCGATGGCATTCTACAACGAACTTATGAATCGTGGTATAAGAGCAACACTTAGAAAAGAACATGGTAGTGATATTGATGCTGCTTGTGGACAATTACGCGCAAAACATGCTAGAAAGGAGTAACCTATGGACTTCTACGGAATTAGTGACGTTGGACTGGTAAGAGAGAGTAATCAAGACCGTTTCATCATTACTGTTAATGGTAATGGTGGTATTTTGGCTGCCGTTTGTGATGGTATTGGTGGCGGTAAAGCCGGTGATGTTGCCAGTGAAGCAACGATTCATTATTTAGAAAATGCATTTATGAAAGCTAAAAAATGGATTAGTAGTGAAGAATTAGATGGGTGGATTTATGCCCAACTTCGCAGCGTCAATGATGAAGTATTTACGAAAGCATGTATGAATGAGAAATACAAGGGTATGGGAACTACGCTTGTAGGATTAGTATTAAATGAAGGTTTATGTAGAGTTATGCACGTAGGTGATAGTCGTTGTTATGGATTAATTAATGGTGAATTCAAGCAACTAACTACAGATCATAACTATATTAATGAATTATTACGAACAGGAACTATTACGAAAGAAGAGGCAATTCGTCATCCTAAGCGCAATTATTTAACGAATGCCATAGGAATATTTAATCAAATCCGTATTGATGTAATTGATGTAAAGGATTTTGATTGTTTATTATTATGTTCTGATGGATTGCATGGAATTGTGAGTGCTTCTAAGATTGAAATGATTTTACACCAACCATGGAGTGCTAAGCGCAAGTGTGAATTATTACTTGAGATTGCTAAGCAATATGGTGGTATTGATAATATTACTGTTGTAATCTTACAGAAAGGAGGAGAGGCTAATGGATAATATCATTGCGAATCGCTATAGTTTACTTCATAAACTAGGTGAAGGTGGAATGGCGGATGTATATCTAGCAATTGATACAATCTTAAATAGAGAAGTTGCGGTAAAGATACTTCGTGGTGATATGGCAGTAGATCCAGTGGCTGTACTTCGTTTTAAACGTGAAGCAACAGCAGCATTAACTTTAAATCATCCTAATATTGTAGAAGTATACGATGTTGGCGAAGAAAATGGTCAGCATTATATCGTTATGGAATATATCAAGGGTATTACCCTTAAACAATTAATCAGTAAGCGTGGTGCGTTAGATAAGCAAGAATCAGTTGATATTATGCGACAATTAGTTGGAGCTATGATTCATGCGCATAAGAATAATGTAGTGCATCGTGATATTAAACCACAAAACATCTTAATTAAAGATGATGGTACTGTTAAGCTATCTGACTTTGGTATTGCATTAGCACAAAATGCAGCACAATTAACACAAGCTGATTCAGTGCTTGGTAGTGTTCATTATTTAGCTCCTGAATTAGCTAGAGGTGAAGCTGCTAGTGATCAAAGTGATATATATGCATTAGGTATTGTATTCTATGAATTATTAAGTGGAGATGTGCCTTTTAAAGGGGATGCTCCTATTCAAATTGCGATGAAGCATATGCGTGATGATTTCCCATCTGTACGTGACTTTAATCCAACAATACCTCAATCAATTGAAAATATTATATTAATTGCTACTGCTAAGAATAAAAACAATCGTTATCGTTCTTGTTCAGCAATGTTTAAAGATTTAGAAACATGTCTTGATGCGAAGCGTGCTAATGAAGAAAAGGTACGTTTTGATGTGCAAGAGAATTTAGATGAGAAAACACATGTATTCATTACGAAATATGAAGGCGATATAAATGATGATAGTAAATCGAAGTCGCATAATACCATTGTATTGGAACGTATGCTAGGTATTTCATTAACTATTTTCGCAATCGTTGCAATGTTTGGAATCATGATTCTTACAGGACTAGGACCATTTAAACAAGAAATCAATATGGTAACAATCCCTAATATTGCTGGTTTAAATGAGGAACTTGCAGGAATGAAACTACGTAGTGAAGGCTTAGTTGTTGAAGCTACGAGAAGAGAATGGTCGGTTGATTATGAAGCAGGCTATGCAGTTGGCGTTAAAGAAGGTATTGGAAACTCAGTAGAAGAAGGTAGTGGAGTAACATTAGTTATCTCTGAAGGTAAGTATTATTCAGTAGATGATTTTGTTGGTAAGACTATTGATGAGGCTCGTGCTATTTGTTCAGAGTATGGTATTAAAGTTAATATTTTAAAAGAATACACTTCTGAAGCTGAACCAGGTATTGTCTTAGCACAAAATGGACTTAAAGCAGGTTCATTAATTAAACCAACAACATATAACGAAATTCGCTTTACCGTAGCTTATGCTAGTGAATTCATTGTTCCTAATGTATTAGGTTGGGATATTTATGAGGCTGAGACATATTTGAAGGATGCTGGATTTACAGTAAAGAAATTTAAAGTTTCACCAGATGATGATGTTACTTATGTCCCAAGCGAAGATGAAGTACAAAATGAAGAAGAAAACAATGGTGAGGATGAATTAGAAGGTCCAAGTGTAGATTCTACAATTTATGGAGTTGTAATTCAACAAAACCCTAGTGCAGAAACACCTCTATCTGCAACTGGTAGTCTAGAAGTAGAGTTGTATTATTACTAGATGAAGGGTAGAGTAATATGTATTATTTCTCAACGCTATACAGTATTATTTGAAGATAATACGAGAGAGGTTTGTGTAGCAATGGGAAAACTACGAAAAACAATGTCACCTGTAGTAGGTGATTTTGTAGAGGTAGTTAAGTATGATGATGTTTATGGTATTGAGAAAATTTATGATCGTACGAATTATTTAGTACGTCCTTTAATTGCGAATGTTGATCAGGCAGTAATTGTGATGTCATGTAAGGATCCTGACTTTTCAACAACCCTAATAGATCGCTTAATATTCTTAATTAGTGAAGCTAATATTACCCCTAAAATCGTTGTAACGAAATTAGATTTATTAGATGATACTACAGAGATTATGGGTTATATTGAGGATTATCGTAATAGTGGTTATGAGGTTGTTTTGAAAAGTGATGAGGAAGCACTAGATAACTTGTTTAAAGGTCGTATCAGCGTTCTTACGGGGCAAAGTGGAGCTGGTAAGTCAAGTCTATTAAATGTGCTTGATCCAACCTTAGAATTACGTACTCAAGAGATATCTAAAGCTTTAGGAAGAGGTAAGCACACTACAAGACATGTAGAATTATTACCAATGAAAGGTGGTTATATTGCAGATACACCAGGATTCTCATCGCTTGATTTCGAGCATTTCTCACGTAGTTCATTATCAAATAGTGTGCCTGATTTTGAGCCATATATTGGCATGTGTAAGTTTAATGATTGCGTACATGAACATGAACCGGGATGTGCAGTAAAAGCAGCAGTAGATGCGAAAAAGATAAGTGCTATTAGATATGGCCATTATTTGGAGTGTTTAAAACTATGCAAGGGAAAATAGTACGCTTATTTAAGCATTTACAAGTAATCGCAAGGCATAAGTATTATGTTGCGAAATATTGCTTTAAATTTCGTATGTATTTTCGTGGAATATTCCATGATATGTCGAAGTATTCTGTAGCTGAATTATTTCCTTCAGCTCATTACTTTACAGGTACTATGTCCCCACAAGTGAAAGAGCGTCAAGATTATGATGGGTATTCATATATGTCAGTACATCACTGCTGTCGTAATACTCATCATTACCAATATCATGTTGATTTTACTGAATCAAAGATATTAATCATCGCTATGCCATATAAAGATGTATTAGAAATGGTGTGTGATTCATTGGCTGCTAGTATTGTATATGCAGGTAAAGAAAATTATAACCGTTCTATTCCTTATGATTACTTCAAACAGCATATGAATGGTTATGCGATGCATCCTGCTACTAAAGCATTTCTATTATATGTATTTAAGGAATATGAAATAAATGATTTTAAGAATTTAAAGCATGATATTCTTTCTAAAAAATATGAAGAATATATAAAAGCGTATTCTAAAGTATATAAAATACCTTTAGATTTAAAAGTATTAAAACCACAGGAGGATTAATTATGATTGTTGCACCATCAATATTATCACTAGATTATGGTAATACTAAGGAACAAATGCAAGTTTTAGAGGAATCAAATGCTGAGTTTATTCATTTTGATGTAATGGATGGACATTTTGTACCTAACCTTTCATTTGGTCCAGATATTTTAAAGGCTTATAAGAAAAATATGAGTAAAGTTATGGATGTTCATTTAATGGTGGATGATCCTAAGTTTATGGCAGATATATTCATAGATGCTGGTGCTGACTATATCACATTCCATAGTGAAGCAGTACATGAGATAGCTAATCAAGTAGCACTAATAGATCATATTCATGAACGTGGATCCAAAGCTGGTATTTCTATTAAACCTGATACATGTGTAGCTAATATATTACCTGTATTATCAAAGGTAGATTTAGTATTAGTTATGAGTGTATATCCAGGATTTGGTGGACAAAGCTTCATTGAATCATCGTTAGATAAGATTAAAGAATTAAGAAAGATTATTGATGATAATCATTACGATTGTTTAATCGAAGTTGATGGTGGTATTAATTTGGAAACTGGGCGCATGTGTACTGAAGCTGGTGTAGATATTCTAGTGGCTGGTAGCTATACATTTAAAGGTGATATTAAGGAAAGAGTTGATACTTTATGGAACCTAAAGTAACTTTAGTAGCGAAGATGGCAGAAACTATTGATGTTAATGGACCATTCATTGGTGTTGATCGAGGTGCATTAACATTAGCTAAGAATGAACGTAAGATGGTTGCTGCTAGTGGAGATTTTGATTCAGTTGATGTTAATGAATTAACGGAAATCAAGAATTGGTGTGCTGATTTTGTGTTACTACCTAGAGAAAAGGATGAAACAGATAGTGAAAGTGCGATTGAATATGCACTTAAACAATTTGAAAAGGTTGTATTATATGGTGCTTGTAATGGTAGAGCGGATCATTTCTTGGCAAATATTATGCTTGTTCATCGTTATCAAGGAAAGGTTGAATTACTAGATGATAAGAATCATGTTAGATTTTTAAAGGAAGGTATTCATATGGTTCCTAAGTGTAAATATCCATATTTATCTTTCATTACTTTTGAAGGCTGTGAATTATCGATTGAAGGAGTTAGTTATCCTTTAACACATAAAGAAATTAGAATGGGAGATATATTTACAATCTCAAATGAAATCGTGTCAGAGGAAGCTACAATTACGATTTATAAAGGAACTGTCATTTGTTTAGAATGTATGGATTAATATGAGTCAATGAGTAATCTCTCATTGGCTTTTTTGTTTGTTTAATATTTTAAAAAGTGTTTATTTATGCATCTTTTTAATATGATATTTATTTTTAAGATATGATGTTTAAAAACAATAAATGATTTTAACTAAATATATATGATATTAAAAGTGTTGGAAGAAATATAAAATAACTGAAATTTAGAATAAAATAAAAAAGGACTCTTTACAGAGTCCTTAATTAATCGTTTCTTACGCTTTAGCGCTAGCCTTTAAAGTTTTTAATGCACGAGCGGACATACGCACTTTTTGTGGTTTACCGTCGATGACAACGCGTACAGTTTGTAAATTTACATTCCATTTTCTGCGAGTAGCACGTAATGAATGCGAACGATTGTTACCAGACATAGCTCTCTTGCCTGTTACTTGACATACTTTTGACATCAGCGTACCTCCTTTCTCATAGCAATATCGCTGTAATATAATAGCATTAATTAATACAAAAAGCAAGATATATTTTTAAAAAGTAATAAAAAATTTTTATTTATTCAAAAATCTTAAAAAATATATAAAAATAAGTGAAAAATAAATTATTTACGTGAATGATTTAAAATATTGAAGAAATCTATTATATGCTGAAAATGTGAGAATATAGAATATTAAAAAACTAAGGAAATATCAAAGAAAAAGCATTTTTTTGTTTATAAAAGTTAGAGTTTATGTTATGATTATAAAGGATTAGTGGGAGGCGAATTTTGTGAAACCAAAACAAATTTATGCAGCCTTGGATATTGGAAGCTATGACATTAAGCTAATTGTGGGTGAGTTTCATAACACTCGCAGAGTTAATGTTATACGTGTTGAAAGAGTACAGTGTAGTGGCATTCAAAATTGCCATATAGTTGATAAAGATGAAGTAAGTAAGGCTATTATGCAAGCCTTGAAGAATGTCAATGATTTATTGCAAGTACAAATTGAACGTGTATTATTATCCATTCCGGCGGTTGGCTTAGAACAAATTTCTAAACGTATTGCCATACCAATTCGACATGAAGATCGTAAAATTACATTGAATGACTTACAAGAAGCTATTCAAAGTGTATATCGTAGTGGAGTACCTAGTTACAAATTAATGATTAATGTTGTACCAGTTAAGTACTTCGTTGACGGATTAGCAACACGTAGATTACCAGTTGGGGAAACGTGTGATCGATTAGAAGTAGTATGTGATGCTTTCTGTGTTGATAAACGTGTAGCATTAGAATACTGCAGTGTTGTTGAGAAAGCAGGATTAGAAATTCTAGATATATATGTGCAGCCTTATGCAGATGCTAAGGAAGCAAATATCTTGGAACAAAGTGTTGATTGTAACTACATATTTATGAATATAGGACATGAAACAACAACCCTATCGTACTTTATGAAAGGCCGTTTAGCTGACAGTGTTAGCTTAAATTGGGGTGTTGGTATTGTTGATTATAAGATTAGTCAAAGCTTTAATATTTCAATTGAAACAGCAAATCGTTTGAAACAATATAATGCTCATTTATTCCCTGATAGAGTAAGTGATAAACCTATTTATATTTGGTCAACGCAAGGTGTTAATTATTCAATGAATGAGAAACAATTATTTGAAGTATTAACTAGTGCATTAGAAGAGTTCTTGTTTAAAGTTACTGAAACGCTTGGAGATGCATTAACTAATCAAAAGGTTAAAGTTGTACTTGGTGGTGGAGGTGGCGAATTCTACGAATTAGCTGAACTTGCAAGTAATCGTTTAGGATGTGAAGTTGTTACATACATTCCTGAAACGATGGGAGCAAGATCATCATCATTAATTACATGTTTAGGCTTATTCTATGCATTTAATGATGCATGTGAATATACATTAAATGATGCAATTTCGATTGATTCATTTAAGTTTGCTGAGTCTGTAGTTCCAAGTAAAACGAGGGAACATGAAGAAGGATTTACTAGTCGATTAAAAGGTTTATTATTTAATGAAAACAGAGATAGGAACAAGGAGTGAAAATATGAGTGAATTACAGTACGAATTAGTAGCTAATATAAAAGTTATTGGTGTTGGTGGCGGTGGTTGTAACGCTGTTAACCAAATGGTTGAATATGGTGTTCAAGGTGTTACATTCTATGTAGCTAATACTGACCAAGCTGTATTAAATGTTAGTAAGTGTGAAAATCGTATTACTTTAGGGTCAAAAGGTTTAGGTGCTGGTGGAAATCCAGAAATGGGTAAGAAATGTGCATTAGAAAGTGAAGACCAAATCCGTGAAGCAATTAAGGGTGCTGATATGGTATTCGTAGCTGCTGGTATGGGTGGTGGAACTGGTACAGGTGCTGCTCCAGTAATCGCTCGTTTAGCAAAAGAACAAGAAAGCTTAGTAGTAGCTGTTATTACTAAACCATTCTCATTTGAAGGTAGAAGACGTGTTAAACAAGCTGAAGAAGGTCTTGAAGAATTACGTAAGTATACTGACTCAATGATTGTTGTATCAAACAACCAATTATTAGATATTTTAGGAAAGATTCCATTCAAAGATGCATTCCGTGAAGCAGATAATGTATTACGTCAAGGTGTACAAACTATTACAGACTTAATCTCTGTAACAAGTACTATCAACCTAGACTTTGCTGATATTAAATCTGTAATGTCTAACCAAGGCTTAGCTTTAATTGGTATTGGTATGAGTAAGAGTGAAAATAAAGCTAGAGAAGCTGCTGAAAATGCAATTAGTTCACCATTATTAGAAGCTGATATTCGTGGTGCTAAATATGCAATCTTAAATGTAACTGGTGGTCCTAGCATGACATTATTCGACTCTCAAATTGCTGTAGATACAGTTATGGAAGCTGCTGGTAATGAAGTAGATATTATCTATGGTGTAGCGGAAAATGAACGTTTAGGTGATGAAATCATCGTTACTATTATTGCTACTGGATTTGATGATGATGCGATTTCTAAAACACCAAATAAACAAATTAATAAAGCTGCTTATCAACCAATGGCTACACCTCAAAGTGTTGCTCCTGTTGTACCTCAACAAGTTAGAGAACCTAAAAAAGAAGTTGAGGAAGAAGAATTACCTTCTTTCTTCAAGAATCGTCGTTAATAATAAAGCGCTTATGCGCTTTTTATTTAGAAATAGTTATAGAAATTTGGAGGAATTACTATGAAACACATATTTTTTGACTTAGATGGTACTTTATTACCGATGGACCCAGGTGTATTTGGAAAGGGGTATTTTGCTGGACTTACTAAATACTTTGCGCAATATGGGTATGAACCAAATACATTTATGGAAGCATTAAAGGGTGCTGTTTATAAAATGTTTGAAAATGATGGTAGTCGTACTAATGAAGAATTATTCTTTGAATATTTCTTGCCTGTAGTAAATAAAACTAAAGAGGAATGTGAGCCTTTAATGGATACATTCTATCGTGAGCATTTTCCTGATATTGTAAAGGAAACATGTGGATATAATGAAAAAGCTAAAGAGGCTATTCGTATACTAAAGGAAAAAGGATATAAGATCTATATTCTAACAAATCCATTATTCCCACCGCTAGCTACACAAGCACGCATTAAACAAGCTGGTATCAATTTAGATGATATATTTTATGTAACTACTTATGATAATAGTACATTTACTAAACCGAATACTAAATACTATGAAGAGGTTATGCATAAGTTTGGTATCACTAGTGATGAAGTATTAATGGTTGGTAATGATACACGTGAGGATATGGTTATTACGAAGCTAGGTGTTCCTTGTTACTTGATTGAAGATGATTTGATTAATCGAGATAACTTATCTATAGATGGCGTAATGCATGGTTCATTTGATGAATTCCTTGATTATCTTTCTAAATTAGAAGATGCGAAATAGTTAATGAGAAGTCTAATATAGACTTCTTTTCATATTCTTGGAATAAGGAACGTTGTTAAGTGTATTTTTCTTGTTTTATAATAAGATATTAACTATTAATTCCATTACTTATGATATTTGCAAATCTACAAACTTAATGTATAATAGGGATAAGGAAGGAGAGATGATTATGAATATTTTATTAGTATCTGATACAATTTTTAATCCTGATAAACCTAAAGCAATATATAATCGTTTTGTATCTAAGTGTACTACTGAAGCCCTTGATGCTTTGTGTATTACATTAACTTCATCTCAATATCTGAATGAAATAGAAGCATTTAAACATAAATATAGTGGTAAATATCCAATTATACTTGGTAATGATATTGATTTACGTATATATGATGAGAAATATCCATTAATGATTGATGGAATTAAAGTTAATGATGAAACAATATATGCAATGGATGATGCGGTATGTGAAATAGAATTTACTCGTGATCAACCAGTACAATATCGTTATGTACCATTAGATATTTTTATGAATATGAAACCAGCTAAAAAACAAGAATCAAAGATAATAAATATTAATGGACTAGATTTAATGAATGGACAACCTATTGCCATTCCACTACAAAAGTTCTTGGATATTATTGAAGAGAATATGGATGAAGAAACAAAAGAACGATTAAGAAAAGCTAAACAAGATATTAATGAGAAGACTAAGAGCTAATCTTAGTCTTTTTTGTTATTGGCAAGAATATTATATATATCTTTCTCGACAGATTTTGTAGCTGTACTATCATATGCTTATTTTGATAGGAGGTAACAATATGTATCGAAGAGGAAAAGCAGATGTACTTAAATACTATGATGTAAATGAAGCTAAGGGGCTAAGTGAATATCAAGTAAGGCAAAATGGTATTAAGTATGGAAGTAATAAGATTGAAGAAGGTAAAAGAAAAAGTATTCTTCAAATGATTATTGATGAATTAAAGGAAGTTATGGTTATAATTTTAATTATCGCAATGGGGATATCATTATTACTAGGTGAAACATTAGATGCGTTAGTAATACTTGTGGTAATTATCATAAATACTTCTATTGGTGTACTACAAGAGAATAAAGCAGAGAAGGCGTTAGAATCATTAAAACAAATGGCTGCACCAAAGGCGTTAGTCTTGCGTAATGGTGAACATCAAGAGATAGATACTAGTGAAATAGTGGTAGGGGATATTATCGTGCTTGAGGCTGGTCGAATTGTACCCTGCGATATGCGATTATTAACAGGAGTGAAACTACAGATTGATGAATCAATACTTACTGGTGAATCGATACCTGTAAACAAGAATGCTGATGAAGTCTTTAATACTGAATTATCAATAGGTGATCAGCATAATATGGCATTTATGTCTACCTTCGTCACAAATGGTAGAGGTAGTGGTGTATGTGTAGGAGTAGGAATGGATAGTGAAGTTGGAAAGATTGCGAAGATGCTTAGTGATGGTTCTTCAAATCCTACGCCGCTACAAATACGGTTGAGTAAATTAGGTAAGACATTAGGATTGGTTTGTGTAGCAGTATGTTTGATTATGGTAGTTATTGGATTACTTCAGAAGCGTGATTTAATATATATGATTATGAGTGCCATATCTTTAGCTGTAGCAGCAATTCCAGAAGGACTAGCTGCTATTGTCACGATTGTACTAGCAATTGGTGTACAGCGTATGAGTAAACAAAGTGCTATTGTTCGTACGCTTCATTCAGTAGAAACACTTGGATGTACGAGTATTATATGTTCAGACAAGACAGGTACTTTAACGCAAAATAAAATGAAAGTAGTAAGTACTTATTCCAATATGAAGATAGGTGATTGTCCATCACTACTAGTTCGTGGACTAGTATTATGTAATGATACAATAAGTGATAGTGGATTTATTGGAGAAGCAATGGAAGTAGCACTATGCGAATTTGGGGGAATCAATAATATCTTTAAGAAGCAAGCAGATTTTAAATATCCAAGAGTCGATGAAATACCATTTAGTAGTGAAAGAAAAATGATGAGTACTATTCATCAAACTGATACTGGCTATGTATGTTACGTTAAGGGGGCTATTGATAGATTATTAGATTTATGTAAATATGTAGTAATTGATAATAAGGTACGTACATTATCAAAAAATGATAAGGAACAAATATTAACTGCATCGATGATTGCCTCTGAGCGAGCTGAACGAGTATTGGCACTTGCTTATAAAGAAAATGTAAAGCTAAATAGTAATTATGAAAGTGATCTAATATTTGTAGGCTTTGTAGGCTTAATTGACCCTCCGCGCGTAGAAGCTAGGCAATCTATTAGTGATGCACATGAGGCAGGAATTAAGGTAGTAATGATAACAGGAGATCATCCTACAACTGCTAAGGCGATTGCGAAAGAGTTAGGTATTATGAAATATGATTATGAAGTATTAAGTGGTAGTGAACTAGATAAAATGGATGATTATGAGTTAAGCCAAGAAGCTATGAATTATTCTGTATTTGCAAGGGTATCACCTAATCATAAAGTTAGATTAGTAAAGGCTTATCAAGAATTAGGCAATGTTGTTGCGATGAGTGGTGATGGTGTTAATGATGCACCAAGCTTAAAGCGTGCTGATATTGGCGTAGCAATGGGCAAAACAGGTAGTGATGTAGCTAAGAATGCAAGTGATTTAATATTAGTAGATGATAACTTCACGAGCATTGTACGAGCTATTGAAGAAGGTCGAAATATATATTTAAATATCCAAAAATCAATTCTATTTTTACTCTCTTGTAACTTTGGAGAAATCGCAACTATCTTTTTAGCGTTATTATTCCTGCCAACATATCCATCACCATTAACGCCCATTCAAATATTATGGGTAAATCTAATAACTGATTCATTTCCTTCATTGTCGCTAGGTGTTAATCCAAAAAGTAATGATTTAATGAGACAAAAGCCAAGAGATAGTAAGGAACCTATTATTACGAATCATCAATGGATGTATATAGTATTTAATGGATTAATCATTGGTGCAATGTCCTTAGTAGCTTTCCGTGTAGGAATTGGTGAAAGTGAAGAAATCGGTCAAACAATGGCATTCATGGTATTATCAATTACACAGTTATTCCATTCATTTAATTTATTACACTACGATAAGACCATTTTTGAAGTTGGATTGTTCCATAATAAGTATCTAGTTCTAACATTTATCATAGGTGTCATGATTCAAATAGGTGTTACGAAAATAGGATTCCTTCAAGCTATGCTTAAGACAGTAGATTTATCTTTAATTCATTGGTTAATAGTATTTGGACTAGCTATTATCATAGTACTTATTAATGAATTATCAAAATTATTAGGGAGAGATCAAGAAATATAGTAAAAACAGCACTAAGTGCTGTTTTTAAGACTTTCTTTAAATTCAGGGATAAAAATAAACTAAGTAGTATGTATAGATTTTAAAATTTATGGAATTTTCATGCTCAAACAGCAATTATTTTTGCTTCTTTGAGCTTTATTATTTTATCTTGATTAAAAAAGAATAGAACTTAATTCTGTCCAATTAGTTCGAAATTGGAATTGGTCTAATTATTTGTTGCTAACAATGATATATGCATTGTCTGTTTCAAATACACTTGCCACATTCATAGATGATTCATTTATAAGAGAAATAATATTGTCAGGTGTATCAGGGTATATTTTCAATTTGCGAGTTTCCATATCGATGTACTCGCTTTGATTTTTATCAATAGATAAAACAAAAATTCCACCATCATTTAACAATGCAGCAACTTTTAATATAACATGTTTTTTGTTCTTAAAATGCATCATTGTAAGTGATGAGTAAATTACATCAAAGGTTTCAACAAAATCGTATTCGTTGAAATCACTACAAACAAAACAAATGTTAGAATAATCTTTTAGGTTTTCTCTTGCTCGTTCTATGGTTTTGGGCGAAATATCAATTCCTGTTAATCGCATACAGTGTGGAGCGACCTTTACAGCAATTCTTCCAGTTCCAATACCGATTTCAAGAACATTTTTATTATTAGAAAGTTCCAATGATTCTAAAAATAGTTCTCCATCCCATCTGTTCATATATTCTTGTAATGTAGGAGGGTCACGAAATGGGTCGTTATTTTCATCTACCAATAAATCATAGTGGGTAATTACATCCGTAACACACATACCTCCAAATTCAAAGTTATTGCTTTCCTAAAAGACCATACAATTGAACTACGTTCAATTGCCATCCCTCGCTCTAAATAGCTCGGTCAATTCAAGTTTACCTAACTGCACACAAATATTTATCTTTATGAACATAGTAACATAGTTAGTTTGCATTTAATAGAATTATATCAATTTTAAGGATATCTTAGTTTTTATTTAGACATTTTTCAATGTTAATAAAAATACTTCTAAATCAAGGTGAAATATTCCTTATTTGACTATTGTATAAATGCATAGTAATTTAATAGAACGGTACTTTTTTAGATGTGAATAAGTTCGTAATTAGAATTGTTAGTATAATTCATATGTAGCAGTTAAATTTTTCTCGTTATCTACATTTTCTTCTATATATAATGTTCTTTCAAATTTGATATTATTTTTATTTAAACATAATTCTAAAAAACATAAGAAAATTCCAATATCAATTTGATTATAATGTTTAACCATATCTACTGGCATAATACCTCTTTTTCCAGGTTTTCTATATCTATAAACTTTAAGTTCATTTTCTAAAGAATCAACTATCCAAGGCTGAGTATTACATGCACTGGGAGTAAACCTTACAATATTTGCGATATCTAAATAATAATTCCCATTCCATATTTCAGCTAATTCTTTTCTTTTGCTTTTATACATATTCTTTCTGAATTTAGTTTCATCATCTACTTTCGCAATCGCAATCATGATAACAAAATCAAGTCCATCTAATTGTTTTTCTTCAACTTTACCTATTCCAAACCAAAGTGTTCCAATATTTTTAGACACTAAATATAAATCTAATTGTTCTCCGATATATCCTATATTTTGTAAGTAATTATCTTTTATTTCAGAATACAGTAATATGCAGTATTCTTGGCCTCTCTTACAAGTTGTAGAGTCTTTAACTATTTTTATCTTTACCTTAATATCTTCTACTAATGGCTCAAAGGTATTGAATACTTTTTCAATGTCTTTAAGTTCATCATCTGTAATATGTTCATTTCCGATATTTCTAAATAAATGAAAAGATTTTCTTTTAAAAATCATATTATATATATCAATGTTCATACAAGTACCTCGACAAGTTGAAATTTATTCTTAGTTAATTATAACATTTTCGAATATTGCTTTCAATTGATGATGATAGTAAAGAATAAACTAGTATAATCATCAAAAGTACTAATAACGTAGTTTGACAAGCTCCTTTTGATATCGTATCATTAATATAATGAAGGTTAGGTGATAGCATGAGCAAATAATAAGATAGTACATCATATAATCAATACTATTCTTATTTTTGTCATGCTTTGTTCGCATCATAAAGGAGTTGATGTGGAATGCTTATTATTAAAAATCTAACAATACAAACTATCAAATATAATAGAATATTACTACAGGATTTAAGCTTTAGTTTAATGAAGAACGATAAAATCGCAATTATTGGCGAAGAAGGAAATGGCAAAAGTACGTTATTGAAGGCTATATGTAAGTCAGATGAGATTATGGAATACGTGAAAATAGAGGGGAGTATCGACTTACAAGGAGATATTGTTGGTTATTTGCCACAGAATATTGATTCTAAGTGGGATAGTACCGATGGTTTTGATTATTTATATAAAAATGATGTAAATGACGAAATTGGTCTAGAAGTATACAATGAATATAATGAATTATATAGTATTTTAAATAAAGTAAAATTAAATGAAGATGTGTTATATAGAGATATTGGAAAATGTAGTGGTGGGGAGAAGGTTAAGTTAGGATTAGCTAAAGTATTACTTAGTAAACCTAATATTTTGATACTTGATGAACCTACAAATGATTTAGATATTGAAACTTTAGAATTTTTAGAAGACTTCATTAGAAATAGTGTGATTCCTGTATTATTTGTAACGCATGATGAAACTTTATTAGAGAATGTTGCTAATGGCATACTACATCTCGAACAAATTAATCGTAAAACTAAGTCAAGATGGACATTTGAAAGAATAGGATATCGTGAATATATCGAAAAACGAAGTATGCTTCATGATCGAATTAGTCAAATTGCTGTTAGTGAAAAACGGAAGCATGATGAGCAGATGGAGAAATATCGCCATTTGTATGAAAGAGTTAATCATGAATTAAATACAGTATCTAGGCAAGATCCAGCTACAGCTAGATTATTAAAGAAAAAGATGAAAGCCGTAAAGTCTATTGGAAGACGGTTAGAAAACGAAGAATTAACACATAAGGAAGACGTTGAAGAAGAAATAGAGTTATTTTTTGATGATTCGATATCATTATCTGATAGTAAGGTGATTTTGGAAATGAATAATGAAACTATTAGAATAGGTGATAATATATTGATTGATGAAATGTCGCTAGATATTCGAGGTAAGGATAAAGTATGTATCATTGGAAATAATGGTTGTGGTAAAACGACATTATTAAAAGGTATCGAAGAAAGATTAAAAAATCGCCGAGATATAATGGTTGGCTATATGCCACAAAATTATGAGGAATTACTTGATTTATCAGTTAATGCAGTATCATATCTAGCAGGTGATAATGATAAGGCTTATCATTCGATGGTTGCAACAAGACTTGGATCACTTAATTTCACAAGAGATGAAATGAATACATCTATGAATAAATTAAGTCAGGGACAAAAAGCTAAGATATTATTACTTAAGTTAGTATTATCAAAAGCAAATGTTTTATTATTAGATGAACCAACAAGAAACTTATCACCATTAACTTCACCGGTTATTCGTAATATGTTAGGTGACTATGGTGGCTGTATTATCTCAATATCTCATGATCGTAAGTATATTGATGAAGTTTGTAATGTTGTTTATAAGATAAATAATAGAAAATTTCTAAAGTTATGGTGATATTTTATAAAAATAGGTGTATAATAAAAATGAAATTAATGAACACGTTCAGTATATTAGGGCAAATCGACCTATATTTTGTTTAGTGTGTTTACTTTTATTTGAATACATAGTAAAATTGAATATAGTCTATAGTTCAGGAGGGGGGATTACTATGAAGAAAAGTGCTAAATATAATAGTAGTAATGAGCGCATTAATGAATTGTTAACCCTTCTAGCATCAAGAAGAAATACACCTGATGAACAAACGTATAATTTAATTACTGAATTATATGATTTATCAAAAGAATATAATGAACTATATCCATATACATATGCATTGTTAGAATTCGGTTCGTATTTTATGGAATTTGGTGCTTTGAGTAAAGCTAAAGATTATATCTTTGAAGCTAATGCTATTATTGAGGAAAATGAATTTACACAATTAATGCCATTAGTGTACAGTAATATGGCCCTTTATTTCACATATACAAATGATAATAATAGTGCTGTTGATTATTATTTAAAAAATATTGATATTTGTCATGAGATGAAAATGTATTCTCGTGAGTTAATTCAATTAAATAATTTAGGTGATTTATTATTAATCGCGAAAGATTATTCAGGAGCATTGAAATATTTTAATAAGGCAAGAAAAATTCCACAAGAAAAAATAGATGACGTCACTGGAAGAGTTGTAGTTTATGTTAATATTGCGAAATGCAATATGAATTTAGGAAATTTTGATGCAGCAAGAAGTGCATTAGAGACAGCTGAGGAATTATATAAATCTTGTGATTATCTTGTATTAGAATGTGCTATTCTATTCGAACGCATTGAATTAGCGTATTTAGAAAAAGATTTTGATGTATTCCACGAAATTTTAAATACATTATCTGAACGTATTGATTTGTATAAGAATCAATTAATGGTTGTTGATTTAACGCGTGAAGTAATGCCTTGGATTCTTGAGTTAGCTAGTGAGGAATTGTGCGTTAAATTTATGAAGGTTTTAGAAGAATTTGTGAAGAATAATAAAGAGTCTATGTATGTATTACCATACTATAGATGTTGTGTACTATATTGTGAAAGGTTCTGTCCTGATAAATTGATTTATGCTTATCGTGATTTCTTTAATGCAGAGGCGGCAATTGCAGAAAGCTCTAGTAAACAAAATGTCGCGATTTTACATAATAAATTTGATTTACATGAAGCGATTATTAAACAAAAACAATATCAAAAGAGAAATGTGAAGTTAAAGGGGTTAAGTGAATTAGATTCACTTACAAATTGCTACAACAAGAAGCAATTCTTTGTTTTACTTACTAATAACGTAAAACAATGTATTAAAAATAATACTAGTTTTGGTTTAATATTCTTTGACGTAGACTATTTTAAACAATACAATGATACTTATGGACATTTGGCAGGAGATGAAGTACTAAAGGTATTTGCAACAGAATTAAAATCAAATAAAGATTTTGTTGTAGGACGTTTCGGTGGCGATGAATTTATGGTTGCTTGTGTAGGAAAGAGTGATCAACAAATTGAAAACTACATAAAAGGTGTTATGAGGCGTATGGATAATAGAAAGATTTCTCATATCAACAATAAGGTTTCTGATATTGTTACGGTATCTTCAGGATATGTTAATAATATTCCTAGTCGAGGTATTAAAAAATCTGACTATGTACTTTGGGCTGATGAAGCTTTGTATATGGCTAAGATAAATCGTAATGGCTTTGTTAAGAATAGTGAGAAATAAGGTGATGAATGATGAATCAAATTGTTCCTAAGAAGGTTTACCAGCATTTTAAAGGTAATTTATACTATGTTCATGGGATTGCTACTCATACGGAAGATGGTGAAAAGCTAGTAATCTATCAAGCACTTTATGGTGATTACGGATTATGGGCTAGACCATTAAGTATGTTTTGTGAAAGAATTGAAGAAAATGCTGTAGGTAATGTTACAGGTCAAAAATATCGCTTCGTAGAATATCAAGGTAAGTTAGATAATTCTGTGAAGGCATATTTAGAAAATAAGATTATTTAAAAAGATGGTTTTCCATCTTTTTATTTGGTTTTAAGAGATATTCTTAAAATTGTTGATAAAAAGTTAAAATAAATCAAAGAAACCCCTTGCAGAAAACGATTTCCTAGTTTAAAATATACATGAGGTGTAAAAGAACATGGAAAAACTATTAGAAGAAAAAGTACAATCATTATATTGTAAAGATATAGATTCATGTAGTAATGCTGAATTATATGTAGCTTTATTACATGTAACAAAAGAGACAATTGCTGAAAGAGAGTATAATACGGGAGAAAGAAAGTTATATTATATTTCAGCAGAATTCTTAATTGGGAAATTATTAAGTAACAATTTAATTAACTTAGGCTATTATGATGAGGTTAATAAAGTATTAGCTAAGCACGGAAGACTATTAAGTGATATCGAAGAAATGGAACTTGAACCATCATTAGGAAATGGTGGTTTGGGAAGATTAGCTGCTTGTTTCCTAGATTCAATCGCAACACTAGGACTTGCAGGTGATGGAATTGGATTAAATTATCACTTTGGCTTATTTGAACAAGTGTTTCGTGATAATCTTCAATGTGAAGAAAAGAATGTTTGGTTAACTGAAGATAGTTGGCTAAATAAAACGAATGTAGAGTTTAATGTAGAATTCGGTAAAGGTACAGTAAGAAGTAAACTATATGATATTGATGTTACAGGTTACAACAATAAAAATAATCGTTTACACTTATTTGATATTGAAACAATTGATGAATCATTAGTACATGAAGGTATTAGTTTTGATAAGAATGACTTCAAACGTAATCTAACATTATTCTTATATCCTGATGATTCAGATGATGCTGGTCGCTTACTACGTGTATATCAACAATATTTCATGGTAAGTAATGCGGCACAATTAATTATTAAAGAAACTAAAGAACGTGGATATGATCTACATGATTTAGATAAACATGTATGTGTTCAAATTAATGATACACATCCATCAATGGTCATTCCTGAATTAATTCGTTTATTAGGCAATGAAGGTATTGAATTTGAAGAGGCACAAGCAATTGTATCACGTACATGTGCTTACACTAATCATACAATCTTAGCTGAAGCTTTAGAAAAATGGCCATTAATGTATTTGATGGAAGTATGTCCTAAGATTGTTCCTATTATCTTTAAATTAGATAAAAAGATTGCGAAGAAGTATGATGATGAAGACTTAGCAATCATTGATAAATGGGATCGTGTGCATATGGCACATATGGATATGCACTATGGATATTCAGTGAATGGTGTAGCATCATTACACACTGATATCCTTAAGAAAAATGAACTTCATAAATTTTATGAAATCTATCCTGAAAAGTTCAACAATAAAACAAATGGTATTACATTCCGTCGTTGGTTGATGCACGCTAATCCAGAACTTAATGCATATCTTGCTTCATTAATTGGAGAAGGATATAAAAAGGATGCCGATGAATTGGAAAAACTATTAGCTTATAAAGATGATAAGAAAGTACTTGCGAAATTAGAGGAAATCAAACGTAATAATAAGCTAGAATTAAAAAAATATTTAAAAGAAACACAAAATATTGATGTTAATGAAAATAGTATTTTTGATATTCAAGTTAAACGTCTACATGAATATAAACGTCAACAAATGAATGCGTTATATATTATTTATAAGTATTTAGATATTAAGAAAGGTAATAAGCCTACTACACCAATTACTATGATTTTTGGAAGTAAGGCAGCACCAGCTTATACTATTGCGAAGGATATCATTCACTTATTATTGTGTTTACAAATGTTAATTGAGAATGATCCTGAAGTAAAACCATATTTACGTGTAGTGGTAGTAGAAAACTATAATGTAACTAAGGCTACTAAGTTAATACCAGCGTGTGATATTTCTGAACAGATATCACTTGCAAGTAAAGAAGCAAGTGGTACTGGTAATATGAAGTTTATGCTTAATGGTGCAGTAACTATTGGTACAGAAGATGGAGCAAATGTAGAGATTCATGAACTTGTTGGTGAAGAAAATATTTATATCTTTGGTGAAGAAAGTGATACTGTAATCAAGCATTATGAAAACCATGATTATGTATCTAGATCGTATTATGAAAACAGTGAAGTAATTCATGAATTAGTTGACTTTATTGTTAGTGATGAATTATTAGCAATTGGTCATAAAGAAAATCTGGAACGTTTATATAATGAATTATTAAATAAGGATTGGTTCATGACTTTACTTGATATTGAAAGTTATATTAAATGTAAAGAAACAGCAATTAAAGATTATGAAGATCGAGAAGCTTGGAATAAGAAGAGCTTAGTTAATATTGCGAAGGCTGGTTATTTCTCAAGTGATAGAACTATTGCTGAATATAATCGTGATATTTGGCATTTAAAATAATAATGAAAGAGGGGATTGATTATGCGTTGTGCAGGAATTTTAGTGGCAGTTAGTGCTTTACCTTCAAAGTACGGTATTGGTGATTTTGGGAATTCTTGTTACGAATTAATCGACTTCTTAGCAGCAACTGGATGTAAGGTATGGCAAATTTTACCACTTAATCCTTTGGGTTATGGTAATTCTCCTTATCAACCATATTCATCTGTAGCAATGGATGAATTATACATCAGTTTAGATGAACTAAAGAAAGATGGCCTATTAAATAAAGTGCCATCTTTTCGTGCAAGTGCTAAGAAAGTTGATTATGAAGAAGTAAGAAAGTTTAAACATCAATATGTAGTAGAAGCATTTAAGAATTTTAAACCTAATAAGGACTATAAAAAGTTCTGTGAACAAAAATGGGTTTATGAATTCGCTGTATTCATGACATTTAAGCATTTAAATGAAGAAAAATGCTGGTTAGAATGGAATGCGAAATACCAAAATTGGATTAAGAATAGAGATAGCATCTCACTTGATGAATACCAAGATGCGATTGAATTAGAAATGTTTATTCAATATGAATTGCGTCGTGAATGGAAGAAAGTGAAAGCTTATGCTAATAAGAAGCGTGTACGCTTAGTGGGTGATATGCCAATTTATGTAGGTATTGACTCACTTGATGTATGGTCTAACCAAGCTGCTTTCTTACTAGATGATAAGTCACATCCAACATTTATTGCTGGCGTACCTCCTGATTATTTCTCTGCTACAGGGCAACGTTGGGGTAATCCACTATATGATTGGGAATATCTACAACAACACAACTTTGATTTCTGGGTAGAAAGATTACGTGGTAATGTAGATTTATTTGATATGTTGAGAATTGACCATTTCCGTGCATTCGATACATATTGGAAGATACCTGCTTCATGTCCTACAGCAATTGACGGTGTATGGGTAGAAGCACCAGGCTATGAATTATTTGATACTTTAAATAAAGAATTACCTAATTTAAATATTATTGCTGAAGACTTAGGTGATTTACGTGAAGAAGTATATGTATTAAGAGATCACTATAACTTCCCTGGTATGAAAATCGTTCAATTTACATTTGATCCAAGTGGCAATAGCTATTTTAAAGATCGTGAAAACATGCTTGCATATACTGGAACTCATGATAATGATACAATCCGTGGTTGGTATGCAATTCAAAAACCATATTGGAAGAAGAAAACTAGAGATTTCTTTAAAAAGAATGGCTATGAATATGAAAATGTTTGGGAAAACTTCATTCAATATGCATTAGATACAATTTGTGATTATGCGATTATCCCAGTTCAAGATATTTTAGGATTAACAAGTACAGGAAGAATCAACACACCTGGAACAGTTGGTTCGCCAAACTGGGAATGGAAACTAGATTCTATGAAGAAACTATGGGAAAAGGAAGATTTCTTAAAGAAAGCTGTTAAGAAATCAAAGAGATAATTATTTAGTAATGAGGTAATATTATGAATATAAATGGACTCATTGGATATGAAATATTTGTTGAATCCTTCTATGATAGTAATAATGATGGCATTGGTGATTTAAAAGGCATTTCCTTAAAACTAGATTATCTAAAAACACTAGGAGTTACACTGTTATGGTTAACTCCTTTTAACTCCTCTCCACAAGTAGACAATGGTTATGATGTAAATGATTATTATAGTGTAGATAAACGTTATGGAACTATTGATGATTTGAAGGAATTATTAGATGAAGCTCATAAACGTGGAATTAAGATAATCATGGATTTTGTGATGAATCATACATCAGATGAGCATGAGTGGTTTGAATTATCTAGAAAGAGAATAGAACCATACAATGATTTCTATATTTGGAGAGATAAACCAAACAATTGGATTGGTTTTGCAGGTGATGCTTGGAAGTATGATGATGTAAGAAAACAATATTATTTCCATATATTCAATGAACATCAACCAGACTTAAACTACCAAAATCCAATGGTATTAAGTAGTATGCTTGAAGTAGCAGAGTATTATCTGAAGCTTGGAATTGATGGATTTAGATTAGATGCTGTATCGCATCTTGCGAAAGAAAAAACATTTAGAAATTCTTTAAAATGTAAGAAAGGTGAAATAGATACTAATAAGTATTCGAATCGTAAAGAGGTATTTGAGTATCTTCGACCTTTAAAGAAATTAAGTGAAAAGTATAATGCGATTATCGTAGGTGAAGTGGGTGGGAACGCAGGTACAAGACTACTTAAGAAATTTACTAATTATAAAGATGGTGTAATGGATATTGCCTTTACATTTAATCAAACATGGATGAATGATATGTATGGAATTGAAGATGCAAGTAATATTAAGGGCAAGATGTTTACACCAAAACGTTTCATCCATGAATATATGAATATTTATAAGGCGCTTCACAAGAATTCACAGATGGTAAATTATTGGTTGAATCATGATCATCCTAGACTAGCGTCTCATTATGGTGATGAGAATAATCCGTATTCACTAAGTGCATTAGCTGGCTTATTATATTTACTACCAGGAATGCCGTTTATCTACTATGGTGAAGAAATAGGTATGCATAATATCGAATATACTAGCATTGATGAATTCCATGATGCTTATGCGATAGAATATTTGAAGGAAGATGACTCTTTAAAACGAGTGAAACACCTTAATCGAGTTAATCGAGATAGCTCACGAGGCGTTATGGAATGGGATAGTGGTAAATACTTAGGCTTCAGTGATGTTGTGCCATTTCGTTCAATCGGAAAAGGTTGTCACCAAGTAGCCTTGAAACAGCTTAATGATGAATCATCATTGTTTAATTTCTATCGTAAAATAATCGAAATTAGGAAGTCAGAAGAGTTCTATTTCATAAATCATCCTGATAAGTTAATTATGAAACCAGTACAAGATAAAGGGATATATTATAAGATAGTTAAGGGCAACAAAGTATTAGAGGTATATGTTAATCTAACTGATACATATTTACAAAATTTGAAAATAGATAAAAAAAACTTATTAATCAGCAATTTTTCGACATTTTCTGGTAATTTAGAGCCTTATCAAATAGTTGTGTTCACAAATTTTTGAAAGCGTTTTAAATTTTCTATTTACAAATTCTAATAATGTAGTATAATAAATATGTAGAGAACGGAAACCGTTTTCTGAAAGCGGTTCAAATATCATTTATTTGGTGTTTGAAAACTACTAATTAATAATAAGAAAGGGAAAAGAATTATGTTTAAAAAATTAGTAAAATCTTTATTAGCTTTAGGCTTAATCATGTCTTTAGGTGCATGTTCAAGCTCTGGTAACAATGAAGGTGGAAATGAAGAACCTGAAGTTGTTACATTAAAAGTTTGGGGATCTCAAGAATCTCAAGCTACTTTACAAAAAATGATTGAATCATTCAAAGCTGCTCACCCAGAAAAACAATATGATATTACTCTTGGTGTAGTTGGTGAACCAGATGCTCGTGAAAAGTATCTAGAAGATCCAGAAGCTGCTGCTGACGTATTTGCATTTGCAAATGACCAATTAAAAGACTTAGTTAACGCTGGTGCTTTATATGAAGTAACTCGTAACAAAGAAGCAGTAATCGCTCGTAATGGTGAAGGTTCTATCGGTGCTTCTACAATCGATGGTAAATTATATGCTTATCCATTCTCAGCTGACAATGGTTATTTCTTATATTATGACAAATCTGTTATTTCTGAAGAACAAGCTAAATCATTAGATGCTATGTTAGCTGCTGCTGATGCTGCTGGTAGAAAAGTATTAATGGATGTTTCTAATGGTTGGTATATCGCATCATTCTTCTTAGGTAATGATGGTACATTAGCTATCGGTGCTGATGGAACTCAAATTTGTGATTTCAATAATGCTAACGGTTTAGCTGCTGCAGAAGTAATCAAAAACTTCACAGCTCATAATGCTTTCATCACTGGTGATGATACAGTATTAACAGGTGGTATGGGTACTACAATCGCTGCTGGTGTTTCTGGTACATGGAATGCTCCTAAGATTCAAGCTGCTTTAGGTGAAAACTATGCTGCTACTAAATTACCTACAATGACTATCAATGGTAACCAAGTTCAAATGTCAAGTTTTGCTGGTTATAAATTATATGGTGTTAACTCTTTAACTAAATTCCCTGCTGATGCTATGGATTTAGCTGACTGGTTATCAAATGAAGAAAACCAATTATTACGTTTCCAAGAAATGGAAATTGGTCCATCTAACTTAAAGGTTGCTGAAACTGCAGAAGTTAAAGCTAACGTTGCATTAGCTGCATTAGCTGCTCAATCAGCTTACGCTGTAAGCCAAAATGATGTATTAGGTGGATATTGGGGACCAGCTGAAGCATTCGGTACAGCTATGGAAAACAAAAACTACGAAAAGACATTACAAGAACAATTAGATGCAATGGTATCTCAAATTACTGCTGCTCAATAAAAATTTTTGCTAGTAATCAATTATTAGGGGAATCGGGTAATCCCGTTTCCCCTAATTTGCTAATTAAAGAGGTGAAGTATTATGACAAAAAGCGAAAAAAAATCAACATCATTTTCTAAAATCACTTCTGCTGTTAGTAATTTCTTCCAACATTTTAAAGAAGGTTCAATAGCTACTAAGCTATCATATTTAATTATGGGGTTTGGTTGTTTTACAAATAAACAATTCTTCAGGGGATTTATCTATTTATTTATTGAAATCGCATTTATTCTATTCATGATATCTAATGGTACATATTATTTATCAATGTTATCTACATTAGGAATTAATGAAAAAGGTCAAGTGTGGGATGAAGTTCAGCAGATCTATGTATATACACAAGGTGATAACTCAATGCTGTTATTACTATTTGGGGTAGCAACTATTTTCGTTATGGTTGCATTCGCAATAGTGTATGTGATTAGTGTAAATAATGCTTATAAGAATGAAGTGCTTTTAAAAAATGGTAAGAGAATACCTAAATTGAAGGATGATATTCATTATTTCTTAGATGAAGGATTCCACATTACTGTATTGTCTTTACCAACAGTTACAATAATGTTATTTACAATTATTCCGTTGATTTTCATGATCTTAATTGCCTTTACTAACTATGATAAGAATCACCAACCTCCAGGAAACTTATTTACTTGGGTAGGGTTAGAAAACTTTAGAAATATGTTAGGTGGTAATGATGTACTATCTACTACATTTATTGAATTGTTCATTTGGACAATGATTTGGGCAGTATGTGCTACATTCCTAAACTATATCTTTGGTATGATTCTTGCAATGTTAATTAATAAAAAAGGTATTAAGTTAAAGGGTATGTGGAGAACAATCTTTGTTATCACAATTGCTGTTCCACAATTCGTTACTTTATTATTAATGAGTAAGTTATTAGCTGATACAGGGGCTGTAAACAATATCCTACAATTATTAGGACATGATAAGATTCCATTCTTATTAGACGGTACTACTGCTAAGATTACAGTTATTATTGTTAACTTATGGGTCGGTATTCCTTATACTATGTTAATGACTAGTGGTATTTTAATGAATATACCTACAGATTTATATGAAAGTGCTAAAATTGATGGAGCTGGTCCTGTAACACAATTCTTTAAGATTACATTACCTTACATGCTTCATGTAACAACACCTTACTTAATTAATACATTTATTGGTAATATTAATAACTTTAACGTTATTTACTTATTAACAGGTGGTGCACCACTAAGCTTAGATTACTTCAAAGCTGGTGAAACAGATTTACTTGTTACTTGGTTATATAAATTAACTACAACTGAACAAAACTATTCACTTGCAAGTGTAATTGGTATTTTAATCTTCATTATCTGTTCAGTGTGCTCATTAGTTTTATTTAACCGTTCTTCAGCTATGACAAAGGAGGATGAATTCTCGTGATAAAAACAAAGATGTCTACGACAAATAAAGTTACAAATACCTTAATTCATATCCTTCTAGGTGTATTATCAGTTATTTGGATTCTACCAATTGTTTGGTTACTTATCACATCATTCCGTGGGCAACCAACAGGTGCATTCCCACAAGTTGATATTAATGCTTATAAAGCAAGTGGTGATATCTTAGGTGGTATTAAGGCGGTATTAATTCCTACTGAATGGACATTAGATAACTATATTCTATTATTTACAGATCAAACATTATTTAAATTCCCTAGATGGTTTATGAATACCCTAATTGTTGCTGTATGTAGTAGTGTATTATCTACAATCATTGTCTTATTAACATCTTATGCATTAAGTAGATTACGTTTTAAATTACGTAAGCCAATTATGAATGTTATGTTAATTCTAGGAATGTTCCCAGGTTTTATGTCAATGATTGCCATCTATCATATCTTAAAGGCATTAGGCTTATCTCAAAGCTTATTATCACTTGTGTTAGTATATAGTGGTGGTGCTGCGATGGGATACTATGTTTCTAAAGGTTTCTTCGATACATTACCAAAAGAAATCGATGAAGCTGCGATGCTTGATGGTGCGAGCCGTAACGATATTTTCTGGAAGATTACACTTCCATTGTCTAAACCAATTGTAGTTTATACAATATTAACATCGTTTATTTCACCATGGGTTGATTTCATCTTCGTAAGTATCATTATGAAAGATAACTATGATATGTATACTGTTGCATTAGGTTTATACCAAATGTTAACACGTGAAAACATCGATGCATATTTCACACGATTTGCTGCAGGAGCAGTATTAGTTGCGATACCTATTACACTATTATTTATTAAGATGCAGAAGTATTATGTAAGTGGTGTAACTGGTGGAGCTGTAAAGGGGTAGTTTGTATGAAAAGGGTAAAAAGATATATTGCTTGTCTTCTTACCCTTTTGCTTATTACTGGTTGTGGTAGTAATACGCAAAAGGCTAAAGAAGGAAATGTTTATTATGAAATATTTGTAAGATCATTCTACGATAGTGATGGTGATGGTACAGGTGATTTACAAGGTATTATTCAAAAGCTTGATTATTTAGATGATTTAGGTATAAGTGGTATTTGGTTAATGCCTATTATGCCTAGTGAAACATATCATAAGTATGATGTTGATGATTACTATAGTATTGATGAAAGCTATGGTACTATGGAAGATTTTGAAGAATTAGTTAGTAAGGCTAAAGAAAAAGATATTGATATTATTATAGATTTAGTATTAAACCATACTTCAGATACACATGAATGGTTTGTGAAGGCTACTAATAGTGTACGTAAAGGGAAGTGTGAAGAACCTAATAGCTATTGTGATTACTATAACTTCACAACAGAGAGAAAAGGTAAGTATTATGTAGTACCAGGTTCTCCTTACTTCTATGAGGCTGTGTTTGTTGATGGAATGCCTGATTTAAATTTGAGTAGTGAAAATGTTAGAAATGAGATAGTGAATATTGTAGACTTTTGGATGAACAAAGGTGTTAAAGGCTTTAGATTAGATGCTGTACTACACTATTTTGGTGAGAATACACCTAAGAATATTGAGTTTCTTACATGGTTTACTGATTTAGTACGTTCATATGATGAAGATGCATATATTGTTGATGAAGCATGGACAAATAATTCAACTATTTACTCTGAATACTTCAAGAGTGGTAGTAGTGCTTTTGATTTTGATTTAAGTCAAAGTGGCGGTGATATTGTAAGTACAATACGTGGTGAGCGAGGTGCTAAGCTAGCTAAGCAAGTAGTTGAATATGATTCATTAATTCATTCATATGATGAAAATGCGATTAACTCTGTTTTCTTATCTAACCACGATCAAGGCCGTAGTGCTGCTTTCTTTGCTGCTGATGAAAATTCTACTAAATTCATGGCTAATGTTTACTTATTAATGCCTGGTACACCATTTGTATACTATGGTGAAGAAATTGGGATGCTAGGTAGTGGTGTAGATGAAAATAAGCGTTTATCATTTATTTGGAGTGATACTGACGATACAGGAATGTGTAGCTTGTTGGCTAATTCTGATTATACAAAACGTCGTTATGCTGCATTAGATGAACAGCAAAAAGATAAGGGCTCTTTATATAATCATTATAAAAAGGTTATAACTGTTAGAAATAATCATAGTTCATTAGTTAATGGTAGTACTGAATTGTATAGTACTAATAACGATGCAGTGTATGGTGTGGTTTCAAGAAATGATAAAGAGGAAATCTTAGTAATTCATAACTTTGGGAAGAGTGTTAATGAAGTTACAGTGGAAGGATATAAGTTATCAGAAACTATTGTACTAGGTGATGAAAAGATTACGATGAAGCAAAACATTGTAACTTTACCAGCCCAAAGTACAGCTGTATTTATTAAAGAGAATTAGGAGGTATACAAATGGATTTCAATAATAAAATAATCTATCAGATTTATCCTAAAAGCTTTAAGGATACTAATGGTGATGGTATTGGTGATTTAAATGGCATTATTGAAAAGCTAGATTATATTAAAGATTTAGGTACTGATTATATTTGGTTATCTCCAATCATGAAAAGTCCTCAAAATGATAATGGGTACGATATTAGTGACTATTACACAATTGATCCGATGTTTGGAAACAATGAGGACTATTTAAGGCTTATTAAAGAAGCTAAGAAGCGTGATTTAAAGGTTATGATGGATTTAGTCTTAAATCATACTTCTACTTCTCACGAATGGTTTAAAAGGGCAGTATCAGGTGATATGAAGTATCAAGAATACTATATCTTTAGAGATGAACCAACAGAGCTAGAAAGTGTGTTTGGTGGTGATGCGTGGAAGTACCTACCTGAATTAGACAAGTATTATTTGCATATGTTTGATGAAACACAAGCTGATTTGAATTGGGATTGTGAAGCATTACGAAATGAAATCTATGAAATGATTAACTACTGGATTAATCAAGGAGTAGAAGGATTTAGACTTGATGTAATTGATATGATTGGGAAGAATGTTGAAACTGGTGAAATATCACGTACGCCACGTTTCTATGAATTACTAGAAGAATTAAATATTAAAACATTCGCTGATAAGTTATTAACAGTTGGAGAATGCTGGGGTGCAAGCTTTGAACAAGCACAAAAAATGTGTAATCCAAAAGGATTAACACAGTTATTTCACTTCCATGATACAACAATTACTAATGATGAAGTTAAATGGGATCAAAAACCATTAGATTTAGATGCCTTATCAGCATTATTAGCACGCTGGAATAATAGTTATGATGGCATTAATGCATGGGTATTGGGCAATCACGATTCGCCAAGAAGGCTATCGTTATGGCTAAATGATGATAAGTATCGTAAAGAATCAGCTAAATTATTAATTACTTTATATGGTTTCCTACGTGGTAACTTATATATTTACCAAGGTGATGAAATAGGGATGACTAATGCACATATGCATGACATTAAGAACTATAATGATGTTGAAACATATAATTACTACAATGAAATGAAATTAAAAGGAATATCAGACAAAACAACAATGGATAAGATTGCTGTTGTTTCTAGAGATAACGCACGTATTCCAATGCAATGGAATGATACTGATTATGCAGGCTTCAGTAATGTAGAGCCATGGCTAAAGATGTATGAGGGATATAAGGATATAAACGTAGAAAAGGATTTAGAGGCAGATGATTCAGTATATCGTTACTATCAAGAAATCATCAAATTTAGAAAAGAGCATTCTGATATTATTTCAGAAACAATTACTTTTAAAACTAACGGTGATATTTTGTATTTCAGAAAAGATAATTATGTCGGGATTTTGAATTTCTCTGATAAGATATCAGATATTCAACCGTTGGGTGATGTTGTATTTAGTAATTATCATAATGTTACTCATGAATTACGTCCATATGAGTGCATTGTATTTAAGATTTAGTAGTGATATCTAAGTAAGATAAATCATATATTACCTTAGGTGATATATGATGGTAGAGATGCATCGATGTATTATATGTGAACGAGAAGTTTTAGAAATAAGTATTGAATTACCTCGTTTGCATACAGTGTATTATATTTATAATAATGTAGTATTTTGCGATAAGCATTTCAGTATGGCTTCAATTAAAGATACAGATGCTTTAGTCGTAAGACTGCAGGATGGAGCTGTCGTAGATGCAAGTGATGAATTAAAAAAACTAGGTATCGAGAAAGGAATGAGTATGCATTGTGTCTTCCTTTTACTTGAAGCGAAGAATTAAGTCCTTTCTACGATCAAGTGTATTACTAGTTATTTGTGTTACTTTTCTTTACTATACGAATTCTGTACTTTATCCTTTAGCTTATACATATTCTAAGGTAATATGTGAGAGTTATGTTAATGAAAATGTCAGAAGTATCTTAAAGGAAAGTGCAATACAGGTAAGCTATCAAAATGGTAGCTATAATGTAGAGGTTATTCAAGCACAGCTGATAGAAGCTACTAGTCTATTAGAAGAAAGATTAGGCAGTAATGATAAGGTACTGATATCTAAGATACCAATAGGTGCTTTTACAGGAATTCACCTTTTAGAAAATACAGGCTTTAAAGTACCTTTACGCATCCGTATCTTACAAAGTGTTAGCTCACAAATTGTAAGTGATGTAAAGGAATATGGTTTAAATAATGCTTTAGTAGAAATATGTTTGGTTGTGAATGTGAAGTATATGATGTTTCTACCTTTATCAGATGAAGAGATGAGAGTGGAAGTTAAGTATCCACTAGCTATCACCATTTTTGAAGGTAATGCAGTAACCTTAAATATTAAACAAGATTAGGAATATGTATACATATTCCTATCTTTTTTGATGGTGAGGCCTGTGAAAAAAGTGTGAAATATCAATAGACAAAATACACTAAAAATGGTATTGTAATTATGCGAGAGAGGGGATGAGAAAATGCGTAAATATATTGTTTTAATAATGGTATGTTTTTTACTTCTTAGTGGTTGTTCAGCAAAAGAAGAATCTTCTAAAACACCAGATTTTGATTTTCTCACACGTATCTCGCTAGAAGAACTAGATAAGCGTATTTCTAAAGGTGAGTCATTATATGTCTACCTTGGTTGGACAGAGAATAGTGGGGAATGTGTAAGATTCCAAGAAAACTATTTAGAGCCATATATTGAGTACTACAATTGGAATGGTATGATTACGGTAGTTGATTTGGATGTTGAATTACCTGAAGCACTGGAAGAGAAGAGGTTACGTTCAGTACTAACTGATAATTATTCGGTTCGTTATGCTCCAGCATTACTATATATTCATTTTGGAAAGATTAAGAGTGTTCTTGAATGGACGCCTGAAACAAATGATTTGGAGTATGGTATAGATCCTGAGATAGTTAATGAATGGATGAAAAGTGTATCGTTAATGAAGTAAGAGTGGTATATTTATATCACTCTTTTCATTTACTGTAATGGTGATATGATGCAAGAATGGTTTTATAAAGAATATGGATTTAGTGTTAGTAATTTACTTGAACCATTTAGAATAAATGATGATGTTTACAATTTATTAACAGTGTATGATGAAAAGAATTTATTCTTTTTAAATCGCCTGTGTATTTCTCTAGCATCGCTTTTAAATATACCTAAGGTTGAGATTATCCCAACGTATTCAGGTAATCTATTTAGTATGTATAATTCACAAAAGTATGTTTTAATATGTGGTAAAGAATCAAATCTTACACTTCAACAATTCTCTTATATTATTGAATCATCTAAAGGTTACTTTAATATGATTAATCTAGATAAGAAAAGAGAATTATGGTTAAAGCGTTCAATACATTTAGAAAAGGAAATAGTACCTTGGTTACCCTTTAAAGAGTTATGTATAGAAACAGTTGCAAACCTCAGACTATCATTTTCATTGGGCGAGTGTGCTATCGCATATCTAGATACAGCACAAAATAAGATTATTCCTGGTGGACTTTCGCATACTAGACTATCTTGTTTAAGTAATCTTGAAGTATTAAATCCTATTATGATAGTGAATGATCATATTGGTAGAGATATTGTATCCTTGTATGAAGCAGATAAAATTAATGATTATGAGATATTAGATATCATAAAGAATTATTCATTTAGTAATGATGAATTAATATATTTAGTAGCCCGTTTACTATTCCCAGCTAGGTACTATGACTTTTTAGAGGATATGTATATCTCAAATTCTTGTGAGAAGCATAAGGAGTATAATTTTAGGGAAGAATATGAAAGAAAACGAGTTCTTGTTAAGATGATAATTAATGAGTACCATTTACCAATAATTGATTGGCTATAAGTAGTATATTTCAATGTATTGAAATGTATTACTTTTTCTTATTTTTAAATTCATGTATAATAATTTTAAGAAATATTTAAGAATTAACACCATTTATCTTAAATTCTAAATTATATACTTTACGTGAAAGGGGCGATATGCATGGAACAGAATCGTATTTTAGTTGTAGATGATGATAAGGAAATATGTGAAGCCATAGCAATATATTTAAAGAGTGAAGGCTTTGAATGTGTTAGGGCTAGTAATGGAACGGAAGCTATTAAGTTAGTTGAGGAGCAATCATTTGATTTAATGATTCTAGACATTATGATGCCGATTATGGATGGATTAGTAGCTGCTAGTAAAATAAGAGAATTCTCTAATATTCCTATTATCTTCTTAAGTGCTAAGAGTGAAGATACTGATAAAGTACTAGGATTAAATATCGGTGCTGATGACTATGTGACTAAGCCCTTTAATCCAATGGAGTTAATTGCTAGATGTAAGTCATTACTTAGAAGAAGTAAAATGGCTGCACCAACGAAAAGTACTACGTATTCAGTGGGAGGACTAATGCTTGATACATTAGCTAAGTCTGTTAGTGTTGATGGCATAGAAGTAAAATTAACGGCTACTGAATACAAGATTTTAGAACTATTAATGATGAATATGAATCAAGTATTCTCAATTGACCAAATATATGAGCATGTATGGAATGAGCCTAATATTAATGGTGAGAATACAGTTGCAGTACATATTCGTAAGATTCGTGAGAAGATAGAGATTAATCCGAAAGAGCCTAAATATTTAAAAGTAGTATGGGGTATAGGATATAAAGTAGAAAATAAATGAGGTGAATTAAATGGGTAAATGGTGGAGAAGTAATATTATTAAAGGCATCGTATTGGCAATCACAATAGCTTGTGCATCTTTGGCAGGCTATGAAGCTGCGAATATGATTACATATGCAGAGAAAGTCTCTGAAGAGAATAAAGCAATGATGGAAGAGGGTGGAATGTCATCATGTACATCGGCATTTGGAATTAATTTTGATTGTACTTATACTGATGCGGTTGCCAAAGATCCACATTATCAGTTGTACAGTACATATGAAATACTGTTGGATTATCATTTACGTTATGTAAGTGAAGAACATATAACAAGTGGTAATTTAATTAGTGAAGAGACTGCTGATGATGTAAAGAGTAAGTTTATTTCGGAACATTATGCCGAACTATTAGATATAGAAAACACTTATGAACAAAAGCTTGATGATTTATACAATATTTATTATGAAGATTTAGATAGTAAAGAATATAAAGCTAAAGTTAGCGAAGTAACTCGTGAATATGAAAGAAACAAAGCTAATTTTGATGCGAAGATTGAAAAGCTTTGGGGAGCATATCGTGAAACCTTAATTCGTGAACAAATCGGTCAATGGAATTATATAAAGAGTGAATATGAGAAAGCCTTAAATAATTATAAATATATTATTTACATGGTAGATGGTACTATTTATACAAATATTGAAAGTGAAAATACAAGTAATGCGAATATTTTCGACTACTTTAAGCAATTTCCATTACATGATACATATACAATTGGATACTATAGTCCTGTAATTGGCGGTTATGGAGTTAATGATACACCAAGTAATGTTAGTGAAATTCAAATAGCTATGACTGAAGAGTATTATGATTTCATTACAAGTGGTTATCAAGAGCCAGTTAATAATAACTTATCAGAGCATGGTGAGTTCAAGAATATGATTTATAACTTGTTTATCGCGATTATTGGTTACATTATTGGTGCAATTTATTTAATGATTGTTGCTGGGAAAAACAATAAAGATGATGAACTACATTTAATCACAATAGATTATATTTATCTAGATGTTTATACTATTGGACTTTGTATAGTATGGCCATTAGCTATCTTATTAGCTTGTTTCGTAGCTGCATTACATATAGATGCTGGCTACTATAGTATTACGTTTAATGCTAATGAAGTATTCATGTTATACATTATTATTGGTGGCATCTTAGGTATTATTACAGTAGCTTACTTAACAACATTATCTAAGCATATTAAAAAGCATGATGTAATTCGTTATACATTAGTTATGAGTTGTATTTTTGGTATTATGAATTTGATTTCTAGAATGCTAGGTAAATGTATAAACATTGATACTAATATAAGGAAACAAATTGATCGTATGGTGTTATTATATGCAGTACTACAAATAGTTGTATTAACAGGGCTATTTATGATTGTAGTTGATAGCTATCTATTCTTTGCTTGTTTTGTAATCTCAGTAGTATTTGGAGTTATCAATTTCTTCTTACTTCGTACTGTATTATTCCAATATGTTAGTGAATTAGATATTATTAAACGTGGAGTTACAATCATTGCCAATGGCAATTTAGATTATCAAATACCTAGATTAACTAATAAATCATTAAATGATCTAGCAATGTCAGTTAATTCAGTAACTGAAGGTTTAAAGTTTAATGTGGAAGAACGTGTATCAAGTGAGAAAACTAAGATGGAATTAATCACTAATGTTTCTCATGATTTAAAGACACCATTAACTTCTATTATTAGTTATATTGATTTACTATCAAAGTCTACAGATGCTGAAGAGTCTAAACATTATTTAGAAGTATTAGAATTAAAGTCTAATCAATTAAAGAAACTAGTAGAAGACTTATTTGAAATCACTAAGGTACAAAATGGTCAAATAGAAGCTGATTTAGAACGTATTTGTATTGATGACTTAATGAGTCAAATATTAGCTGAATATGATGAGTCATTTGTAACTAAAGGTCTTACTATTCGATATACTCCATTAGAAACAAAGACAATGGTATATGCAGATGGTAATAAAATGTATCGTGTTATAGGTAATATTATTGGTAATGCGATTAAGTATTCTATGGATAATACGAGAGTATATATTGATTTTGAAAAGGATGATACTAATTTAGATATTATCTTCAAGAATATCTCAAACTATGAAATGAACTTTGATGTGTCAGAAATGAATCAACGTTTCAAACGTGGTGATGAATCAAGAACATCAGAAGGTAATGGATTAGGTCTAGCGATTGCTGATAGCTTTATGAATATCCAAAATGGTAGTTTAGATATTAGTAAAGATGGCGATTTATTCAAAGTAAAAGTGACAATACCAATGATTATAGAAGAAGAAACTACTGAAGAGTAGTTTCTTTTTTGAATAGATATAAAAAAGCTCCTAAATAGGAGCATATGTATTGATTATTAAGTATTAGAAGAAATCTTCTTCACTCATGAAACTTGGTTGTTCGTCAAGTACAACTTTTGTGACACCATCAACTTCATCCATTAAAATTGCTTCAACACCAGCAGTTAATGTATCAAAGATTGATAAGCAGTTTGCACATGCCCCCAACATTCTAACAACAACAATGCCACCTTCTTCGATGCGAACGAATTCTAAATCACCACCATCATGTTGAAGATATGGTCTGATTTTCTCAATACATGCTTTTACTTGTTCTTCCATTTATCTATAACCTCACTTAAACTAATAAATATAATATTGCAGCAGTAGCTAATCCTAAGATAATACCGCCAAATACTTCAATTCGTTTATGTCCTAATACATCTTTCATTTTCGTGAAATAAATAGGATCATCTAATTTGATTTGACTTAATTCAGAAATATCTTTAATTAATTGTCTTGTAATTTGGATATTTTGACCTGCATAATATCGAACGTTCATTGCATCATAAGCAATTACAATTGCGAATACTAATGAAGCCGCAAATAAGTCTGACTGGAAATTATGTTTTAAACCAATTGCTAATGCACATGCAAATACACCAGCTGAATGGGAACTAGGAAATCCACCAGATGCTAGCGCAAGCTTAGGATCCCATTTACGAGTTAATAAGTATTGAAATAATGGCTTAGATACTTGTGCTAACACTATTGCTAGAAAGGACGAAACAATAGTATACCAATTTCCTAACATAATATCACTCCTCACTTATTTATTATACCATAGAATGCTTAAATCGCATACAATAAACTTTCTAAATTAATAAAATATTAATTGATTAATAAAAGCATGATTGAATATTTTGGTAATTGAAATTGAGTATATAAAGTATTATTATAATATACTATATATTTAGATAAGGTTTGTATATAGTTTAATTATGGGAGGTAACAATGGAAACAATTATTAGTATAATTATGCCATGGGTTGGTACTATATTAGGTTCAGCAGTAATCTTTTTTGTTGGTGAAAAGTTAGATATGAGAATAGAGAAAATACTATATGGTTTTGCTTCAGGTATAATGATAGCAGCTAGTTTTTTCTCTTTATTAGAACCAGCTTTAAATTATGAAAATGTGAGTATTATAGAGGTTGCAGTAGGATTTATTGTTGGTATGATGTTTCTGTTAGTGATTGATACTATCACTCCACATTTTCATGTAATGAGTAATGAAGTAGAAGGAATTAAAAATAATTTATCGAAAACAACATTAATGTTTCTAGCAATTGCCATTCATAATATCCCCGAAGGCATGGCAGTAGGAGTTGGATTACTAGGTAGTGATATGGGGGTTTCTACTACTAGTGTAATGGCATTATCACTTGGTATTGCACTACAAAATATTCCTGAAGGTACAATCATCGCATTACCATTTTACGAACAAAATGGTAGTAAATTTAAGTCGTTTATTATTGGTACAATCAGTGGTATTGTAGAACCATTAGCACTTATCATAACGCTGATGTTTTCTAATTTCTTTAAACTTTATTTACCATTCCTACTATCTTTCGCAGCTGGTGCAATGATTTACGTTGTAATTGAAGAATTAATACCTGCATCACAAAATGGTAGTCATAGTAACATCTCAACAATCGGATTTATGTTTGGGTTCGTATTAATGATGGTATTAAGTGTAATATTAGGTTAGTGATATTTTTTAAACATGTACTATTTGTATATAGTATTTTTCATCATAATTTGGTATGATTATTATGTTGTTGAAGAGGTGATTAGATGGTAGTTTCAATCAATGATGTTGCTGAAAAGGCTGGCGTTGCTGTATCTACAGTATCTAAGGTTTTAAACAATTATCCTAATGTTAGCGAAGCAACTAGAACTAAAGTCATGAATGCCGTTAATGAATTAAATTATGTACCTAATTTAATCGCATCTGCACTATCTAGTAAAAATAATCGTCGTGTAGCTCTTATCATTTTTATTAATAATCAAAGACAAGCTATTGATGAAATTAATATGAAGTATTTATTTGGTGCTTTTGATAGAGCTAAGGAATTAAATATTGAAGTAGTTCCTATTTTCTCTAATTTAATTGAAAATATGGATGAACAAGAATTAATACGTTATTTTAGAAGTCAAAGTATTAATGGTATTATTATTTATAGTTTAAGTAAAGAACATCATGAATTTCTTAAATTAATTGATCGTAAAGAGTTTAATGTAGTGGTAGTTGATGCGCCAATTCATAATGAAAAGACATCATCAGTAATGGTAGATCATTTCAATGGCCAATATGATGTAGCGAAGAAGACAATTAGTGAAATTGATTGTCGTAATGTACTATATATCGCTGGTGGACGTGAAGGTTTCGTTACTGAGATGCGCTTAGGTGGTATCATGAAGCTACGTGATGAAATGGGCTTTGATTTAGAAATAGAATATTGTGATTTCTCTGAAAAGGAAGCTTATAAAATTGTTCTTGAAAAAGGAGATAACTATGATGTGATTGTATGTGCATCAGACTTAATGGCAATTGGAGCAGTAAATGCTTTAAAGAAATTAGATGTGTTCCATATAGTTTGCGGATACGATGGCATTACGTTATTAGGATATATTCCTTTCTTAATGAATACAGTAAAACAAGATTTCTTTAATGTTTCGCAAATGGCAATAGATGAAATGAATCGCTTATTAGAAGGTGAAGCAGGTAGAAATGTAGTAGCTGATTATGAGATTACAGTAGTTCGATATGAAGAAGTAATTTGTTGATAGGAGAAGAAAGATATGAATAAAGTTAATGGTTTAGTAGAATTTATTGAAAATTCTAAAAGTAGTTATCATGCAGTTAGCGAAATTGCGAAGTTATTAAAGAATAATGGCTTTGAATTATTAAATGATGCATGTGAATGGAAGATTGAAAAAGAACATAAGTATTATGTAACTAAAGGTGGTTCATCTATCTTGGCATTTACAGTTGGTAATGATGTATCTGATTTATCATTTAATATTGTAGCTAGTCATACAGATTCACCTACATTTAAAATTAAGCCTAATGCTGATTTTGCAGATGCTAAGTATATGAAATTAAATACTGAGCCATATGGTGGGTTAATTATGTCTACATGGATGGATCGTCCTTTATCAGTGGCTGGTCGTGTACTAATTAAAGCAGAAAAGGGAATTGAATCAAGATTAGTAGATTTTAATCGTGATTTCTGTATGATTCCTAATGTATGTATCCATATGAATCGTGAAGTAAATACAGGATTTAAATATAATCCTCAAGTAGATATGCTTCCAATGTTAGGCTTAAAAAAGGAAGGACAAACATTTAATTCATTATTAGCTAATGAATTAGCTTGTAAGGAAGAAGATATCTTAGGTCATGATTTATTCTTATATAATCGTGATAAAGGAAGTGTATGGGGCTTAGATAATGATTTCGTATCAATTGGTCGCTTAGATGATTTAGAATGTGCATATACTTCAATTGAAGCCCTTATTGCTGCAAATAATACTAAGAATGTTAATGTATGTTGTTGCTTTGATAATGAAGAAGTAGGTAGTGGTACTAAACAAGGTGCTGATTCTACATTCTTATTTGATACTTTAAGTCGTGTAGTTGCATCTTTAGGCTTAGATAATGAGGCATATTTACGTGCATTATCCCAAAGCTTTATTGTTTCTGCTGATAATGCTCATGCAGTACATCCTAACCACCCTGAAAAGAGTGATTCTACAAATCGTTGTCATATGAATGAAGGTATTGTAATTAAACATAATGCAGCCCAAAGTTATACAACTGATGGATATTCAAATGCAATCTTTACTGAAATCTGTAATCGAGTAAATGTTCCTTTACAACACTTCACTAATCGTAGTGATTTAAGAGGTGGTGGAACACTTGGAAGCATTAGTTCTTCACATATCTCTATTATGTCAGTAGATATTGGATTACCACAACTTGCAATGCATTCAGCATATGAAACAGCTGGTGTTAAGGATGTTGATTATATGATTACAGGATTAACAGCATTCTACGAAACACATTTACATAAAACTAGTGATGAAATGATGGAGCTTAACTAATAAATGAAACGTAGTATTAAAATATTACTAATACTACTATTATGTGTGGCTTGTCGAAAGGAGGAAACACCTCCACCTGTAGTTAATGATAGACCTTCAATAACTACTAAAATACCATTACCAAATAATACATCTGACATTGAAGCTGGACGTGTTGAAGAAGATATAACGAAAGCTACTAGCTTTGATGAAACAATTGATGAATCGTTATTAGAATATTTTGAAATGCAAGGAATTAGCTCAGATGAAGCTAATATTGAGATGCATCGTTCTAATACTACACTACGCATAAATTATGGTGTAAATCCTAGTATACAAACAACATTAGTGAGTCGTACAATCTTCAATGCATTTGCTATTTTTGATGTAAGTTATGATGAATGTGAGATAACTATTGAATATGTACCTGGAGAGCGAAATATTATCGTTAATATTACTGGTACTAATGGCGATGCTGAGCGAATTGAGTATGATTTAAAAGAAGATACTTATATAGAATCTAATTATAGCTCGTATATTAACGATGCAATCGAGCAATTCATCAACCAGAAGAATACTAATCCATTACTTCTAGGAGAAACATTTGAATATGTGAAATATTTGATGGAGAATGCATATCATATTCAAGATGATGATTATGTTTTAGATGATGCGAAAGTAATGGAAATTCAGAAACTAATAGCACGTAGTGGTTTATATTCATTACCATTATCATTTACACATACACAGTATTCAATGTTTATTAAAGATGATACTAATATATTAATTATGATTGATGGATTTAATAATATTAATATTAATTATTATAAATATGAAACTATGATGATTCCTTATGAAGATGGTGAATTACCAGTAACATTAATCTATGCTAATGGTTATATTTCATTTGCAGTTGCTGGATATGAGGCTCAACGTTATGAGTATTTAGACGGTGAAGTTCGGTTAGTGGCAAACGATGGTGATGAGGCTGTTTCATTAGGAATTGAAGACAAGTTGTTAGCTGTTAGTAAGGATTATGAAGCTAATTATAGTAGTATTAAATTAAGATTAATTGAACTAATTAAAGAAATCGAAGAACTGATTACGAGAAAATCGTAATTACGTTCTTTTTTTCTTGATTTTGAGTGCCTTTTAAGGTATTATTAATGACGTTATTAACTAGAAAAGAGAAAGTAAATGGAACTAAATTTCAGAGATTTAAATATATCAGAAAACATACAAAAAGCATTAGAAGAAATAGGTTATGAGAATGCGACTCCGATTCAAGCTGAAGCTATTCCCACATTACTTGAAGGTAAGGATGTTATTGGATTAGCTCAAACAGGAACAGGGAAGACATGTGCCTTTGGATTACCATTAATTGAGAAGATTGATTTAGATAGTGATAAGGTTCAAGGTATCGTGATTGCGCCTACTAGAGAATTAGCACTTCAAATTACTAATGAATTACGTAAATTCTCTAAATACGTTGAGGGATTACGTATCTTAACAGTCTATGGTGGAGAATCAATCGATAAGCAAATTACTAGCTTAAAGAAGCGTCCACAAATTATTGTCGGTACTCCTGGGAGAATCATGGATCATATGCGTAGACGTACACTTCGTTTGAATAACGTTAATATGGTAGTATTAGATGAAGCTGATGAAATGCTGAATATGGGATTCAAGGAAGATATTGATACAATTCTTAAAGATATTACACATGAAAAGCAAATGGTAATGTTTAGTGCGACATTTAATGATGAATTACATGAGATTGCGGAAACATACCAAAAGGAACCACTAACTATCAATGTACGTAAACAGCAAGTAGCAGCATTAAATATTAAACAATGTTTAATCGAAACTACTGAAAGCAATAAATTAGATGCTGTAACTCGTATTTTAGATGGTAATAGCTATCGTTGTAGTATTATTTTCTGTAATACTAAACGTAAGGTTGACGAAGTATGCGAATACTTACATATCCATGGATATCGTGTTAAGGCATTACATGGTGATATGAAGCAAAAAGAGCGTGATTTCGTAATGAATTTATTCCGTAAATCACAGCTAGATATCCTAGTAGCTACTGATGTTGCTGCAAGAGGTATTGATGTCGATGAAGTTGATGCTGTTATCAATTATGATGTACCTGAAGATGATGAATACTATGTACACAGAATTGGTAGATGTGGTAGAGCTGGTAGAGAAGGTGTTTCTTACTTATTAGCTACTAAGAGACAAAAGCATAAGCTTAAGTTTATTGAAAAGTTAACTAAAGTACCTCTACAACCAGTTGATGTACCAACTGCAAGAGATATTAAAGAAAAGCAAATTGAAGATTTAATTAATGAAATTCGTGCAATTGATAAGATTGACGAAAATGCTGATGAATATATTAGAGCAGTTGCGAATGTGACAGGAATGGATTTACATGAAGTAGCAGGTGTATTATTCACTTTATTAATTAAGAAGTCATGTAAAGAGATTAAAGATGATATCGCAAACTTTGATGTAGAGCCAGGTCATGTACGTATCTATATTAATTTAGGTAGTGAACAACATTGTTCACCAGCCACTATTATTAAGGCAATAGCATCACAAACTGGTATTGCAGGTAAGAATATTGGTGCTATTGATATTAATGGTTATTATTCATATTTTGAAGTACCTGAGAAGTATGAAGAAAAAGTACTTAATGCTTCTGAAACATTTGAATGCTTAG
>JAFXJJ010000034.1 GCA_017532345.1 Erysipelotrichales bacterium | reverse complement strand
TCACGATCAGCTTTAGCTTTAGCTGATTGTAGCTTTTGTTCAATCATAGCTTTATGTTCATCAATTTCTTTTAAACGCAATTCTCTACTTGGATTTGCCATATAAGTTCCCTTCCTTTATTTAAATTCTATATATATCAATCCCATGTGTTTATTATAAATTATTTCTTTCACAATGTAAATACGATGAACACGTTCATTTGATATTTTTTCACATTTATTTTAGTTTTTTCACACCTTTAATAGTACTTTATAACGTTTTTTTGATTTCCCAATAAAAAACACTCCGTTTTCATTAACGAAGTGTCTTTCACATCCTTATTTTTTGTCGAATGATGGATTATATGCATAGTAATTCTTGCCGTTTAATTTTTCTTGTGTACGAGTTAAAATATCACCAAACCGTTGGAAATGTACAATCTCTCTTTCTCTTAAGAAATAGATAACTTTGCATACATCTTCATCATCTACTAGACGAAGAATATTATCGTAAGTTAGGCGTGCCTTTTGCTCTGCTACAGCTTCATAAATGCAACTATTAAAACCTCCAATGTATCTCAATTGAAACTTTATTATCTACTTTACTATAAATGACGATTTCATCGATGAATAAATCAACTAATATTCTAGTCAATTCTTTAGGTGGAAAGATTATTTCATGTTGTTCTTCGCATTCCACTAGCAATGGCACTTCATTAAGCTTTTCTCGTAATTCTCTTGATAGTTCTATATATTCATTTTCATTAATTAATCCATTGAGTTTATCAATATACATTTGTTTAAGCATTGATTTATATTTTGCCTTATAATTAATTGCTTCTTGTCTATATGGTACATTAAAGTTGCTATCTTTACATTCTCTCAACATCTGGTTATACTTTTCCTCATTAATATATTGTCTACATAACTTAATGAATTCTTCTAATGTAACTTGCTTTAGCGAATCTTCACTAATAAATGCCCCACTACATAGTTCACTAGACATCGCTCTTGTGGGACACTTATAGTAATAATTACCTTTTACTTTTATTCTACGTAATGTATATCCACAATTACTACAATGTAATTTATTTGCGAATATATTAATAGTTCCATTACCCATTGGCTTTATGTTACTTTCACGCAATTCTTTTACTCTATTCCATAATTCTTCTTCAATAATCGCCTCATGTGTATTTTCAACATATATCCATTCACTTCTAGGCTTAGCCACATTCCTCTTTGTTTTATATGATATTGACCCATATTTTCCCTGAATCAAATGCCCTCGGTATACTTCATTAGACAAGATACTTGAAACAGTTGAATAATTCCATAAAGATGAAGTTCTTCCACTTGTCACTTTAAACCGTTCTCCATGTAGTTTCTTGTATGCTGTTGGATTAGGAACACCTAAATTATTTAGATAATCTGCAATTGCTTTTTTTCCATATCCACTAACAAATAATCTAAATATCTTCTTAACAATACTAGCCGCTTCTTCATCAACAACAAGATGTCCTTTTTTACTCTTATCCTTCTTATACCCATAAGGTGCGAAAGCACCAATAAAGTATCCATGCTTACGTTTATCAGTTAACACTTGCTTGATATTCTCTGACATATCCTCTAAATACCATTCATTGATTAAACCATTTATTTGTCTAGCCTTCTTATTACCCTTATTATCTGTATCTGCATTATCTACTAGCCCTATGAATCTGATTCCCCATTTAGGAAACTCGGTGTGTATATATTTCTCAACAAGCTCAAGCTCTCTAGTAAACCTTGATTGTGTTTTACACAAAACAATTTCAAAACATTTATTTCTCGCATCCTCTAACAATTCTCTAAATGCCGGACGGCTACGGTCAGCCCCACAATAATCATCATCACTATATATCTTATAGACTTCCCAGCCTTGAGCTAAAACATAATTAACCAACATTCGCTTTTGATTTTGAATCGATTCACTATCTACTCCATTATCCTTATACTTATCTTCCTCACTAAGCCTACAATAAATTGCGACTTTTTTCATCGTGTATCACTCATTAATAGCTTCTTAAATAATTCAATGAACTTTTCCTGATGTTTTTCCTCTTTAAAAATATTGATACACACAATCTCTACTTTCTTTCTCATATATTCACCTCATTAAAGGATATGATAAGAGATTATGAAATAACCTAGAAGCAAAATAAAGGAGGAATATATCCTCCTTTAAATTACTTTAAGTTTTCTTTGAATTCTTTTACTTTCTTATCTTGGTACTCACCAGCATATGTACCATCTAATAGGCGATTCACTGCTTCATCCTTGAATTCATCCCAAGATTCCTTTTCCTTATTAACTAGGATAGGAAAGTAGAATACATTATTTTTATTGGCAGCATCTAAATCACCAGGAGCATCACCTGTCATTAATACTTTGTCAAGGTCATATCCTTTCTTGATTAGCTCAGCAATACAATATGCCTTACTACCAACATTTTGAGCCATAACGATATCTACATGGTCAAGTAGTTTATAATAATCCCATTCATCAATAACTGCTTCATAGTTAGCTGAAGATACAATTGCGATATCAGCTTTGTCATGAGCAAATGATAAACCTTCAAGAACACCTACATAAGGTTTCTTTTCATCAAATGATAATTCATCAATTGAAAGATTAACTTTCTTAGACCAAGATAATGCTTTACGAAGCACAATACTATCTGTAGTTTCTAAATACTTTTCAATAGCACCATTAGATAATTCTTTTGCTTCAGCAACCCATTTTTCTAATACTTCGATATCTTCAATCTTTGTGTATGAATCATTAATTTCACGTAATGCCATACCTAATCCCTTGAAACGGTTAATACCACGAGTCATAGTGAATAGATTGATTTCATTCCAACGAGTTAGAATTGCATCTTTCCATTCTTCTAATCCCCATTCTTCAACCATACAAGGACCAAAGCAACGGAAATGTTTAATGTTCATTGTATCCATTGCGCAGCCGTCTGAGTCTACGCAAATTAAGTAATCATGCTTCTTAACGTAATTCTCTAATGTCATATAAACTCCTAGCGCTTAGCATCCCAGTATCCACAGAAGCTGTCAATTGGATCTTGTCCCTTGAATGCTTCAGGACCTGTAACTAATGCTTCAACTAATGCGTCCATAGTATCATCATTTGAATCATATGTATTGATGTATGTCTTCAACATTGGTACATCTGGTAACATAGTAGGACTATTAACACTAATACCCACTACTGGTAATTCATGTACATACCAAGGGATTTCTCCACCACCCTTAGATAATCCAAATACTGGATGAGCACCACCTGGTACATCCATTAATGTGATTACTAAGTCTTGACCAGCAACGAAATCACTGATTGCATGCTTACCAGCAAAGTACATATTCATAGATACCTTTTCACCAGCAGCCATTTTCTTCTTCATGATATCGATTGGACTTTCATAGATAAATGCATCAAATCCTTTAGCTACTAAACGTTCTTGTAGTTTTTCAGCTGGAGTTTTCTTAGGTCCTTGCATACCCATAGCCATAGCAGCTAATGCCATCATTGGGTTTTCTGGTCCTTTAACACCAACAATCATAATACGTTTAGTTTTTTCTGGAGATAAAGGAAGTACATCTTGTTTATTCTTAACTAAAGTAATACAATCTTTACTAATAGCTGAAGCATATTCTTTAAATTCTGGTTTTTGTAGTAATTCAGTACATTCTTCTGCACTTGGACATAATTCTTCTTTAGATTTCTTATTTAAGCCCATATGAGCCTTTAATCCAAGAATACGAGTTAATGCTTCAACCATACGTTCTTCACTGATAATACCAGTCTTATAAGCGTTAAGCATAGTATTATAGTCTTCATCTGGATCATTGAAGAACAAGAACATATCACAACCGGCATTGATTGTAGCAGGAAGCATA
>JAFXJJ010000002.1 GCA_017532345.1 Erysipelotrichales bacterium | reverse complement strand
GGTATGATAATACATGTTATTCTTAACATCGTGAATAGATAATGCTGAATTAGATACAATAATATTTATGATAATGTATTTAATTTTCATTAAATAATTTTATTTGAAAATTCATTTCGCTTATTAACATCCCATAAATAATGTAACAATACCTCCTATACTGTAAGTGTAAAGAATAACTCATAATTGTATAGGAGGTATTATGTATTTGAGTATTACTTTATATTGTTTTTGATTTGATTGCTTAATTGTCTAAATTCTATAAATAAAAATTGATAGCTAAGCTAATGGATGTTGATTGCAAATGTTATTAAGAAAATGAAACTGTTATTTAAAATGAGGTGATAAAAGTAAGTATATGAATGATAAAACCAAGAAAAATAAATGCAATAAAATTTTCAGTGGAATGTGTATTAACTTAATTATTAATTTTCACAAAATATGTGAGGTATATTATGGAATGGAATCTTGAAGATATTGAAAATGCTTGTAACAAAGCGTTTAAAGGTTGTTTGAATTATTTAAATAACGATTTGAAAAATTTTAAATCAAAAGAATTGAGTGTAGCTTTTAACTTAGGATTGAATAAAGAAACAATAAATGCATCGGCTAGTGTTGATGAAAATGGAAAGTATCATGTTGTTTTGGAAAATGCTGCAGTTAAGATTGTTTTTGATTTCTATAATCGAATTTTAGTTAACGAAGACTTTTATAAAATTGTATCTGGTGAAGATAAATATGATCGAGAAAAAGCAAGTAAATATGTAGATTTACTAACGGAAATGACCATTAAAAATATTCTTTTTCATGAATTAGGTCATATTTTTAACGGTCATGTTGATTATATAAAAGATATATTTAATAAATATAAACAAAATGGTGAACCTAGATATGATGTTACTAATTATACCTTATATGAAATTAATTCTCATGCTAGACCTTATCTTCAACCGAAAGAATGGCAAGCAATCGAGTGGAATGCTGATGATTTTTCCGCAACCAAAATGGTAGGCTTATTTACTTATGATAGTAATATAGATGAAGTTTTAATAAAAAATAAATTTCATGGACTATTGCTTATAGTACTTACATTATCTGTTATGTATTCATTAATGGGGATGGGGAGAAAGAATGATAGTATAATTGATTTCAAAAATATGGAGCATTTACCAAAGCGTGCAAGAGTAAAGAAATATATTGGAGTATTATTAGCTGCTTGTACAAAAATGAACGAAGAAATAAAAGAAACGGATATTCTTCCAATTGAAGAGTATGTAAAATATTCATTTGCTATTGAAAATTGGGCTAATCAATATGTAAAACAGTATTGGAAGAGAGAAAACTATTCAACTGACAACAATCTTGAAGAGTTAGATGAGGAGCATGAAAATTATTATTTGGAAGTAGAATTATTTTATTACACTTTACTTGAAAAATTAGAAAAATATACTTATTTTGAGGTTTATGACGAAGAAACAAAAAAAGTTGCTGAAGAAATAGCAATTAGAAGTTTTCTTTTTAAACGTTATGGTACAACAGAATTTGAATATATCAAATTTAAGAAAAAATAAGTATTAATTTATATATTACAAGTTAATTCTAAGAGGATTTAATACTTTTGCCATCCTCCTACTGACACACCCATTTAATTATGTTATAATATAATACTACAAAAGGAGATAATTATATGATAATAAATGTTATTCTTAATAATGGTAAGAAACTAGATGTTGATGTTACTGAGGGGATGACTGCCGAAGAAATCTTAAGTTCCTTAAATGAAGAACTACCTTATAGAGTATTACTATGTAAGGTAGATAATAGCTATCGTAGTTTAACGCATAAGATTACTCGTCCTTGTACATTAGAGTACTTAGATATGCGTAATAATGAAGCATGGCTAGTATACCAAAGTAGTTTAGTATTCCTTTATAATAAGGCTGTAAGAGATGTTTTAGGTAATGTGCAGTTAGATGTATCAAATTCATTGAATAAGGGCTTATATACAACAATAAAGGCTACTATAAGTAAAGATACAGTAGCTATGATTGAATCACGTATGAGAGAACTAGTTGAAGAGAAAATACCTATTATTAAGGAACATGTTACATCGGAAGATATATTACGTTTAGCTCATAAATCTAATGAGAAAGAGAAAGCTAGACTTATTTATTCATTAACTAACTTAAAGGATATTGAATTATATTCTTTAGCTGATATGAAAGAATTATTCTATACATTAATGGTACCTAATACATCATACTTAGAACATTTTGAACTTATGAAATACCGTAATGGTGTATTACTTCGTTATCCTCACATTAGTAATCCTGATGAAGTGCCAACTTATGAAGATCAAAGATTATTATATGATGCATTCTCAGAAGCTACACGTTGGGATAAACTAATGGGTGTTAACTATGTTACGGATTTAAATGAGAAGATTCAAAATAATGATTATGAAGATTTAATAATGCTACAAGAAGCATTACATGAAAAGAAGATATCTAATATTGCCGATGAAATTAAAAAGAATAATAAACGTATTATTCTAATTTGTGGACCATCATCTTCTGGTAAGACATCATTTGCGAAACGTCTATGTATTCAATTACGTGTAATTGGTTTAGATCCATTATACTTAGGTACAGATGATTACTTTGTAGAACGTACTGAAACACCACTAGACGAGAATGGTGAGAAAGACTTTGAAAGTATCAAAGCAGTAGATGTAGCATTATTTAATAAGCAAATGAATGAATTATTAAATGGTCAAAAGGTCGATTTACCAACCTTTGACTTTGTAACTGGTACTAAGAAATATGGTAAGCGTATTGTATCAATTGGTAAGGATCAACCAATTGTGATTGAAGGTATTCATGCCTTAAATGAAATCTTAACTAGTGATATTGATGATTATGAGAAATATCGTATTTATATTAGTCCATTAACTCAATTAAATATTGATAATCATAATCGTATTCCAACAACTGATGCGAGAATGTTACGTCGCTTAGTTAGAGATTATCAATTCAGAGGTAAATCAGCTCATAAGACTATTGAAGAATGGCCAAAGGTACGTAAAGGTGAAGATCAAAATATCTTCCCATACTTAGGACAAGCAGATGTCTTCTTTAACACAAACTATATTTATGAATTAGCAGTATTAAAGAAATATGCTGAGCCATTATTGAAACAAGTCAAAGAAGAAGAACCAGAATATGCTGAAGCACAAAGAATGTTGTCATTCCTACGTTTCTTTGAAACAATGCCAGATGATTCAATGATTGCCAATAACTCATTATTACGTGAATTTATTGGTGGTAGTGTTATCGTGAAATAGAAGGGGAATTAAATATTCCTCTTTTCTTATACTTAATTAAAATATATAATATATGTAAAGAATACATTATAAGGAGGCAAATAATGAAAAAGCTATTAGTTCGTGCAGATGATTTAGGATATTCAGAAAGTGTCAATTATGGTATCGCTAGAGCTGTAAAGAGCGGTATTGTTAGAAGTGTTGGTGTTATGACTAACATGGAATGGGCAGAGCATGGTGTTCGTTTATTAGATGGTACTGATGTGACATTTACAGTGCATACTAATATCTGTCAAGGAAAACCAATCACTGATCCTAAATTAATTCCTAGTTTAGTAGATGGTGAAGAATTCAAGGATAAATCTATTTATCGTGAAGCTAAAGAAGATTTCGTAGTATTAGAAGAAGTTATAATGGAAGTAGAAGCTCAATACTTACGTTTAGTAGAATTAACTGGTAAAAAGCCATATATGATTGAAGCTCATGCTGTACCAAGTAATAATTTCAATAAGGCAATAGCTATTGTAGCTGCGAAATATGGTGTAGAATCAATGGGATTTGAACCAGGTCGTGGACCAAAGGTTGGTAATACTATCTTTAAATTTAGTATGGATAGTGGTAATCCAGATTATAATCCATTTGAAAGTATGAAGAAGGCAATGGATCAAGAATTCAAAGATGATGAAGCTATGTTAATGGTATTACATCCAGGTTATGTAGATGAATATGTAATGAATACATCATATATTACTACTCAACGTGCATTAGAGGTAGCATTCGCGATTAATCCAGAAACTCCTAAATGGTGTGAAGAGAATGATGTAAAGCTTCTTACATACGCTGATTTGTAGGATAAATTAAGGTCTTGTTTTTAAACAAGATCTTTTTTCTTTACCTTTAACATTTCTTTAACAATTCCCTGTTACTATATAATTGTGGTATATTTTATGTATAGGGGTGACAAGTATGTTTAAAGTGTTAGTAGTAGAAGATGATAGAGAATTAAATCGTACCGTATCGGTATATCTAAAGCAAAATGGATATGATGTTGTAGGGGTATTAAATGCTGAGGATGCGTATGATGCCATGTATAGTAATATGTTTGATTTAATTATTTCTGATATTATGATGCCTGGTATTGATGGGTATGAATTTGCGGAAACAGTTAGAGATACTAATAAAGAAATACCTATTTTATTTATGACTGCAAGGGATGATTTTGAATCTAAGAAAAGAGGCTTCCGTGCAGGGGTAGATGATTATATGGTTAAGCCTATTGATTTAGAGGAATTATTGTTACGTATTGAAGCATTACTAAGACGTGCTAAGATTGCAACTAATAAGCATATTGAAATTGGTAGTGTAACACTAGATGCTGAAGAACATACTGCATATTTAAATGGTGATGAGATTTCTTTAACGGTACGAGAGTTTAATCTATTATATAAACTATTATCATACCCTAAGAAAACATTCACTAGAACGCAATTAATGGAGGAATTCTGGGATGCTGAATCAGCCTCAGGTCCACGTGTTGTTGATGTATATATGACTAAGATTAGAGATAAGTTTTCTGAATGTACAGATTTTGAGATTGTGACTGTGCATGGATTAGGATATAAGGCGGTGCTTAAATGAAGTACATAGATGATGAATTTTCATTTAGTGAATTAAAACGTATTATTAGAAAAGTATTTATTTTCCTAGTATTAATAGGATTTGCTGTTTCATGTAACTTTATTTTATTCTTAAGCTTTGCGCCAATGAATGAAGAAGCTATTCGAGAAGCAGCACCCATCACTTTTGTGAATGTCTTATTCCTAACAGTATTATTTACATTAATTGATGAAGTACGCCATTTCCTTATGGTAACTAGACCTATCAAACAAATCCGTGAGGGTATGAATAAGATTGTGGAAGGTGATTTCCATGTGCGTATTCCTTATGTTATTGGGGAGAATAGTGTTAATGATTTTGATGCCATTATTAAAGGTGTCAATGAAATGGCAAGAGAATTATCAGGTGTTGAAACACTACGTACTGATTTTATATCTAACGTATCGCATGAACTTAAAACACCACTAGCAGTTATTCAAAACTATGGTACAATGCTTCAAAGTCCATATATTAGTGATGAAGAACGTAATGAGTATGCAGTAGCAATCACTGAACAAACGCGTAAATTATCTAATATGATTACGAATATTCTTAAACTAAACCGTTTAGAAAACCAACAAATCTATCCAGAAAAGAAAGTCTACAATATTAGTGAACAATTATGCGAATGTTTATTGATGTTTGAACATGCTTGGGAAAAGAAAAATATTGAAATTGAAACAGAGATTGAAGATGACTTCATGGTATTCCAGGATGAAGAACTATTAAGCTTAGTATGGAATAATCTATTCTCTAATGCTGTTAAGTTTACGGAGGATAATGGTAAGATTTCATTATGTGTAAAGCGTGATAAGGATAGTATTGCAGTATCAATTAGTGATAGTGGCTGTGGTATTTCACCAGAAGTAGGAGCACATATTTTTGAGAAGTTCTATCAAGGTGATACTTCGCATGCTACGCAAGGTAATGGTTTAGGACTAGCATTAGTAAAACGAGTAATTGATATTGTCGGTGGAGATATTAGTGTACAAAGTGTACTCGGTGAAGGTACGACATTCACTGTATATCTAAAGGAGTATAAGTAATGGAAAAGTGGAAGAAGATAGGCTTACAATTATTATTTCCACATTGGTTATTAGTAATATTATTAGTATTTATCTCAACAGTAGCACTAATTCATATATTTCTTAATGGCTTAACAATGTCAATTATTGGTTATATTAGTTATGTAGTATCATTTTATGCATTAGTAATTGTGGTAGCTAGAATACCATGTATTATTAAATACTTTAAAAGTGGATTATATGCGAATAAATATAGTAATCGTTACTTAACGGATGCGGAATTACGAAATAAAATATCGATGTATAGAGGCTTTGCGATTAATGCTGTGTATTCCATCTTAAAGCTATCTGCAAGTATATATTATAAGTCGATATGGCTTGGTGGAATAGCCATATATTATATTGTAGTTAGTGTAATGCGATTATGGTTATTATATAGAGCACAGTTTGGTAGAAAGCTAGATGATTCCAAAGAACAACGTCGAAAAGATATAAAGAGTTATCGTTTATGTGGTTACATGACATTTCTATTAAATATAGCTGTTAGTGGATTAGTAGTACAATTAATTTGGCGCAATGAAACATATAGTTATCCAGGTTTTATGATTTATGCGATGGCAGCCTATGTGTTCTATCGTGTGATTGTGGCAGTTATTGATATGGCGAAGTATCGTAAGATGAATGCACCAGTATTATCAGCAGCCAAGATGTTGTCGTTTGCTTGTGCACTAATGTCATTACTAGCGCTTCAAACAGCGATGCTTACAGAGTTTGGTACAGGTGAAATGATGTTTAATCAAATCATGAATTCATTAACTGGCACTGTAGTATGCCTATTAATCTTCATGATGGCAATATGGATGATTAAACGTGCAAATAAAGAATTAAGATTATTGGAGGAAAACCATGGATAATCAAATTAATAAAGAGAAAACATTTGAATATACTTATTCCTCAAAGTACAAGGATGAAGTAGAAGAGATACGAAAAAAGTATGCTCCAATTCAAGAGGATAAGCTAGATCAATTGCGAAAGCTTGACAAGAGTGCAGAACGACCAGGAACTATCGCTGCGATTATGATGGGAACAATTGGTGTACTAATATTTGGTACAGGTATGAGCTTTACATTAGTATGGCCTGATACATTATTAGTTCAAGGTATTGTAGTAGGTATTATCGGACTTATCATGATGGCGTGTGCATTACCAATGTATCGCATCATCACTAAGCATCAACGTGCTAAGATTGCAGCAGAAGTACTAGCTTTAAGTGAAGAATTATTGAAATAGAAAAACCAGAGATAGAGTAATTAACACTACTTATCTCTGGTTTATTTTTGGTACAGGTAAAGGTATTAAATCAACAAGCTTTTGGGTGATGGTATTCTCATCAACTTCAATAGGATTAGTTATCCACCAATAGATTACATTTATTAAACCACCTGAATAAAATGAAACAATCATGTGTAAATCATATTCAGACAAATCTAGATCTAATTTAGATAATATCGTATAGAATTCTAATGATATTTGTTTTTCTAATGATTGGTATAAGAAGGACATACGATTACTATTCTTTAAATTATTTAAAATACTCTTATGTTCTTGAGCGAATTGAAACATCTCATGAAGCATTTGAATAGAATATTCAGGAAAATTATTAATATTTGTTTTACTAGAAGCATTACTTTTAAACTCTTCTTTTAATTCAGTTAGATAATAATTAAAATATTCATATTTATCTTGAAAGTGAAGATAGAAGGTGGTTTTTCGAATCATTGCTCTCTCACAAAGCTCGCCGACAGTCATTTCTTCGAATGTTTTTTCCTCTAATAATTCAGTAAAAGCTTGGTGTAAAAGCTTATATGTTTTTACTACTCTTAAATCTAATTTGGTACTCATAATGCCTCCTTAATAAATTATTATTTTTGAATTTTATCGATACAAAAATTAAAAAAAGTTAATTATCTAACTTTATTTAAAAAGTGAACTATTGGCAATTTACTGAGTGTACATTATCATATAATTGAATAAAAGTCAAATTATACTAAATAGTATGTTTATACAGTATAGTTGAGAAGGGGTGTGTATAAAGATGAAAGATAATCTAATGGTGAAATTATCGCGATTTATTGTTGAAAAGCGATATCTGATATTCCTGATTTTAGTAATTTCAGTTATTTTCTCAGCTTTTTCAGTACAGTGGGTAAAAGTAGAAAATGATTTGACGAAGTATTTACCTGATGAAGCAATGTCGACAGAAGCTCTTAACTTAATGGGAGAGGAGTTCGTGACATATGGATCAGCAGATATTATGCTTGCGAATGTGACATATGATGAAGCTGAGAGAATTTATAAAGAAATTAGAGATATTGATGGTGTACAAAGTGTTACATTTGATAATACTACAGTACATTACAATAATGCATCAGCACTATATTCCGTTATGTTTGCTTATCCTGATAAGGACGAAAGATGCTTAGTAGCATTAGAAACAATCGAAGAGAAATATCAAGACTATGATATTTATGTATCTACATTGCTAGGTAATGCGGTACAAGAAAACTTAGAGAAAGAAACAACGGTTATTATGGCAATATCATCAATTCTTGTTGTTATTGTACTTATCCTTACTTCGGAATCCTATGGGGAAGTTCCAGTATTATTGCTAACATTCCTATCAGCAATGATTTTAAATATGGGAACTAATTTCGTAATGGGAACTATTTCATTTATTTCTAACTCTGTAACGTCAACATTACAACTAGCTTTGTCACTAGACTATGCTGTTATCATGGTGAATCGTTATCGTGAAGAACGGCAGTCATTACCGACAGAAGATGCTGTAGTTGCAGCACTTAGTAAAGCTATTCCAGAGATTACATCAAGTTCACTAACAACAATTGGTGGTCTATGTGCAATGTTATTCATGCAATTTAAAGTAGGACCAGATATGGGAATTAACTTGATTAAAGCCATTTTCTTTGCGTTGTTTGCGGTATTCTTTATTATGCCTGGATTATTAGTGTTATTTGCACCATTAATTGATAAGTGGAAACATAAGAGCTTTATTCCTAAAGTATCATTTATTGGAGAATTTGCGTATAAGAGTTATAAGGTTATTGCCCCCGTATTTCTTGTGGTAGCATTAATAGCTATGTATATTTCAGGCTCATGTCCATATGCATATGGTGAAGATGGGATTCCTACACCACTAAAAAATGAAACGCAAATAGCGAAGCAAATGATGAGTGATACATTTACTAGTACGAATATGATTGCAGTAATTGTGCCATCTGGTGATTTTGATAGTGAAAGAGAATTATTAAATGAATTAACTGCTATGGATGAAGTTCATTCAGCCATGGGGCTTGCGAATATTGAAGCAATGGATGGCTATACATTAACCTCTAAGCTTAATCCAAGACAATTTGCGGAATTGGCGGATTTAGATTATGAAATTGCCCAATTCTTATATACTGCATATGCTACTGAGCATGAAGAGTATGGAGAGATTATTAGAGGTGTAAGTAATTATGGTATTCCATTAATGGATATCTTCCTTTATGTATGTGATATGTTAGACCAAGGCTTAGTTGAGCTAGATATTGAACAAATGAATATGTTGAGTGATTTAAAGGTTCAATTAAATAGTGGTAAAGACCAATTACTTGGTGAGAATTATAATCGTATGTTAGTGTATACTACTCTTCCTTTAGGCAGTGAAACTACATATGAATTTGTAGAAACAGTAAAAGCAACAGCACAAAGCTATTATCCTGATGGAGATGTTCATGTTGTAGGAAATGTTACGACAGAAATGGACTTCAAAGAATCATTTGTTTTAGATAATGTAGTAGTTAGTGTTGTCTCAATTTTAATAGTATTAGTTGTATTACTATTTACTTTTAATTCGGTAGCAATGCCAATTGTATTAATTATGGTAATTCAAGGTAGTATTTGGTTGAATTTCTCTTATCCAACAATTATCGATGACCCAGTATTCTTCTTAAGCTATTTGATTACTAGTTCCATTCAAATGGGAGCTAACATTGACTATGCGATTGTGGCAGCTAGTCGTTTTATGGAAGTAAAAGATAAGATGCCTAAGAAGGAAGCAATTACTGAAACAATGAACTTTGCTTTCCATACAATCATTACATCAGGCTCTATTATGGTAGCAGCTGGTTTCTTAGTAGGAAACATCACATCAAGTGGTTCGATTGTAAGCATGGGACAAGGATTATTTAGAGGTACTTGTATTTCAATTGTTTTATGTTTATTCGTATTGCCACAAATGTTACTAAAAAGTGAAAAATTAGTAGATTGCACTTCGTTCTCAACTGCTAGTTTGAAAAATGTCGCAAAGAATTTATTGGAGGTAAAAGACAATGAAGAAAGAGTTACTGATTAAACTTAAAGCATTGATTTCATTCTCACTTGTCGTTGTTTTATGCCTAGGTTTTGCTGTACCTACATCTGCCTCTAATCAAGATAGTGATGTGATATATATTAGTACAGCTAATGATTTAGTAGAGCTGAGTAATAATAGTACATATGATAAATGGTCATTAGGGAAAACGGTTGTTTTGATGAACGATATTTCCTTAAAAGGAGTGGATTATAAACCTATTCCATATTTCTCGGGAATATTTGATGGACAAGGATATGAAATATCAGATTTTGAAGTAGATGGTCGTTATTATCCTGCGGGATTATTTGGGATTACAGGACCTACAGCAATCATCAAAAATCTTACAGTATCTGGTGCTGTTATTCCTAGTGGAGATAATAGTAATGTTGGTGGGATTGTAGGAGAGAATAGAGGTGTAATCTCAAATAGTGTATTTAATGGTGTTGTATCTGGTGATGAATTTGTTGGTGGTTTATTAGGTATAAACGATGAGACAGGTTCAATAATTAATTCATCAGTTAAAGGTAATATATTTGGAGAATTTTCAACAGGTGGTATTGTTGGTAAGAACTTAGGTACTGTTCTAGATTGTACGAATTATGCGTATGTCAATAATACTAGTGAAGATGCAACTATCGATATTAGTGAAATTGGTATTAATCTATTATTAGATATGTATGCCATTAATTCATCAGATATCATGAATGCAGCTACTGATACAGGTGGTATTGCAGGCTATTCAGCTGGTATTATTAGTGGATGTGTGAATCGCGAAACAATTGGATATGCACGAGTTGGCTATAATGTTGGTGGTATTGTAGGTAGAAATAGTGGCTATATCAATGATTGCGTTAACTATGGAGATGTATTAGGACGAAAAGATATTGGTGGTATTGTAGGACAAGCAGAACCGTTTACTTTAGTTGAAACTACGGCTTCTCAATTAGCTATCGTAGAAGGGCAAATGACAGTATTAGAGACACAATTAGACACTTTAGTACAGCATACAAAATCTTTAGGTAGTTCAACTAAATCGATTATGAGTAGAATATCTACACATATGAGTGATTTAAGGGTACTAATGGATGAATTAAGTCTATTATTGGATGAACAAAACAAGCAAGCTGAAAAAGACCTTAAAGAATTAGAAGATACTTTAGAAAAAGTTGAAGTAAAACTAATTAAAATAGAGAAGTGTCTAGAAGAATTAGAAGTGGCGATTAATGGCTTAGATAAAGTAATGGATGGTATTGAAGATAGAACATTCACTGAATTAAACTTTTTAAAAGAAAATGTTTCTAATTTAGAAAAAACAATTGAAGAGCTTCAAAAGAAACTTGAATCAATGGAAGGTTTTGATTCACTAGAATCATTAGAAGACCTATATGATTCTCTAGAAGAACTAACTGGGATGATGGAAACATTAGCAGAAATGCTTGAATCGTTCGCTAGTTATGTTGAATTTATGGATCAAGAATTAGCGAAGGTTTCTAAGTATCGTGAAGAAATAGAAGAATCAGTTAGAGAAGTTACAGAGTATTTAAAGGATATTAAAGAGATCTTAGATGAGTTCGATATGTTTGAGAAAATTGATCAATTGCAAGATTTTCAAAAAACTGCTACAAGAATCATGAATGAAATTACGAATAAAATGGATCTAATTCTTGATGAACTAGATTTATTGATGAATGTAGTGGATGATTACTCAACTCAAATTGATGAAGATTTACTAGCTATTGAAGCTCAAATTCATTTAATTAGTAATACACTAAAGGGTACTCTAGATGAAAATCCATTAGAAGATACTATTGTAACTGAAGTAACAGTAGAAGATATACAAACAACAGTTTATGGGAAGATTGAAACTTCAACAAACTATGCAGATATTGAAGGTGAATTCAATGTAGGTGGTATTGCTGGGAATATGTCGCTTGAACATGAACAAGATCCTGAGGATGAACTTTCTACTGAATACTCATGGCGTGAAAGAAAAACATATGAATTAAAAAGCATTCTATATAACTGTATTAATAAAGGCAATATTACCGCAAAGAAAGATGTCGTAGGTGCTATCTGTGGACAATTGGATATTGGGTTAATTAGTGATTGTTACGGATATGGGAATGTTGTCAGTGAAACAGGTGGATATGTTGGTGGCATTGCGGGAATCGCAAGAACCACAGTAATATCTAGTGTTGCCAATTGTGGATTATCAGGAAATACTTATGTTGGTGGTATAATTGGTACAGGCTTTGAAGCAGTTGATGGTGGAAGTGTAATAAGTAATTGTTACTCAATGGTTGAAATTGATAAGTGTCAGCAATTCGCAGGTGCTATTGCAGGCACATATATTGGTAGCTTTAAGAATAATTACTTTGTTTCCGATACATTACAAGGTATCAATCGTGTAAGTTATGAAGGTATTGCTGAAGCTATTCCTTATGAGCAATTATTAACTGTTACTAATATACCTGAAGAATTAGAAAAATTTACTTTAAGCTTTGTGGTAGATAATCGTGTTATTAAAGCGGTTGAATTCAAATATGGTGATAGCTTTGATACTGATGTGTTCCCTGATATTCCGAAAAAGGATGGATATCAAGGTACATGGGATATCAATGATTTATCTAATCTTTGCTTTGATACTGTTGTTACTGCTGAATATATTCAATATGTCAGTGCATTGAAGTCTGATGTAACTCGTGATAATGGAAGACCTGTATATTTAATAGAAGGTAACTTTAACTCTGAAGATAAAATAACTGCTGAGTTAATTGAGAATACTGATAGTATCTCAAGTGAATTTAATATGAGTGGTAAAGTTGTGGAATATTGGAAGATTAGCTTTAGTGATGATGGACAAAAGCGCCATAGCCTTCGTTTTCTTCCAGCTAAGAATTTAGAGAATGCCAAGCTTTATATAAAGGAAAATAATGAATGGGTTAGGGTAGATACTGAAGATTTTGGTAGCTATAAGACTTTTCAAGTTGTTGGTAATGAGCTAGAATTAGCGATTATTCCAATTAGATATGACATAATCACATGGATAATAATCGCATTGATTACTATAGTTGTTCTAGGTGTAGTAATACATATTGAACGGAAAAAACATATCATTTCTAATGGTATTAAATGGATTATTAATAAATATAGTATTAAGAAGATATTAGTTTCATTTGTAGTGTGTGGAGTTATTATAGGAACTTTGAGTATGTTTTATATTGCAAGACTTCCTAAAGTTCAAATTAGTACAGAGCTTGCTTCAATCCTAACAGATGTATTAACAGCACAAAACCAATCTATGAAAATAGATCTTATGCTAGATATAGATGATACACATATCAAATTAGATTCAGATTTATATGTCTTAAATGAGAGTGACTCATCAGTATTTGTTTTAACAAAAAACAATCACAGCATTTAAATGAGTGATGATGCATTAGTATTAGAAAATGGTAAAGCTTACAAAGTTAATTCTTCTAATAATAGAAACTTACTTGAATTAGTATATACATTATTTGAAGTTACAGAAACTTTAAAAACAGAAGAATTAGATAAAACTATATATACTATTGAAGCACATGATGAAAATGCTGAAGCATTGATGTCTGTACTTGTTCCATCAACAGAAGGACAACTAGCCAATGCCAAGAATACCATTGTGAGAATTATTGCGAAAGATGATATCTTGGAAAGTATTGAAGTAGAAGGTAGTGCAACTTTAAGAAATTCAACGGAAACAGAAATACAAGCACAAATGATCATTTCAAATTTCTCGGAAGTTAATGATTATAAATTTCCAGATAAAATAAAGAATGTGATTTTGAATGTTGATACTAATTCATTACCTGCTATGAGTGAAGATATGTATCGCTTACTATTGGCTTTTGTTGATTTTAATGCGAAAGCACAAAGTGGATTAGTAAAGGTAAATGTATCTAGTGGTTCAATTAATATTGATGTTGAACAAGATTTTGGAGAATTTGTCAGTCAAACATCTAAACTATCAAGTACTTCACAAATTGACAAAATACCAGACTTAATATATGAAATATGTTTAAATGGTGATTTCTCATCTGAGAAAATTGGAAGTAGTTATGTATTTAGTGTGAAACTAGATGGAGAAGATATGAATCAGTTAGCGATGGCTATAGTACCAGAAATCGCATTACAAAACGTTAATTTTACTAATGGCTTGGTAGAAGTAATGGTGGTTGATAACGAAATATCTTCATTTGTAATTAATATTGATGGAACAATCACAATACTAGTATCGAAGATTGATGCATCAATAGATGTTACATTTGATTTTGATTAGTCTAAGAATTGGAAGTAGAACTAGTTTTAATAATCGTGATAATGTATAAGTTTATTGAAAATATATACAGATTTAGTTATAATAATAGATATAAATTTAAGGGGTAGAAATTAATTATGAGAAAACTAATAAATATTAATGAAGGTTGGTCTTTCCTTAAAGATACAAAGGAGATTCCAACAGTATTGCCTATGGATTGGGAAGTGGTAAATGTACCACATACTTGGAATAATATCGATGGTATGGATGGCGGTGCTGATTACTTCCGCGGTACATGTAATTACGCAAAGGTAATAGAGAAAAGTAAGTTACCAGAAGCAGATAATTATTATTTAGAAATCAATGGTGCGGCATCTTCAGCGGATGTGTATGTTAATGGAAAAGCAATGGCTCACCATGATGGTGGTTTCTCAACATGGAGAGTGAATATTACAGAAGAACTAACTGATGAAACATTAGTGGTAGTAGCAGTAGATAACGCTGCTAACAATACGGTATATCCACAAGTTGCAGACTTTACATTCTATGGTGGTATGTATCGTGATGTTAATATTATTGCGGTTAATGCTTCACATTTTGACTTAGATTACTATGGTGGTAAAGGTGTAATGATTACACCTACTATTGATGGTGATAATGCGAAAGTAAAAGTAGAAACATTTATTACTAATAAGAAAGAATCTCAAAAGATTCGTGTAGCTTTAAAGGATGCAGAGGGTAATATTGTAGCTAATGGTGTTACTGAGAATACTGAAATGGAATTAGTGATTGAAAATGTTCATCGTTGGCATGGACGTAAAGATCCTTATTTATATACTTGTATTGTTGAGTTAGTAGACAATGAAACAGTGATTGATGATGTATCTAGCAGATTTGGCTGTCGTACGTTTGAAATTGACCCACAAAATGGATTTATTTTAAATGGAGAAGAATATCCTTTACGTGGTGTATCACGTCACCAAGACCGTATTGGATATGGGAATGCCCTATTAAAAGAACATCATGATGAGGATATGGATTTAATTTGTGAAGTTGGTGCAACAACAATTCGTTTAGCTCACTATCAACATGATCAATATTTCTATGATTTATGTGATGAAAGAGGTATGGTTATTTGGGCTGAAATTCCATATATTTCTAATCATATGGCAACTGGTCGTGAGAACACAATATCACAAATGAAGGAATTGGTTGTGCAAAACTATAATCACCCTTCTATTGTAGTATGGGGGTTATCTAATGAAATTACTATCTCAGGGCATAATGATCCAGATTTAGTTGAAAACCATCGTATATTAAATGATTTAGTTCATGAAATGGATAAGACTCGTCTTACAACAATGGCAATTGTATCTATGTGTCCAATGGATGCTGAATACATCAAAATTCCTGATACAGTATCATGGAATCACTATTTTGGATGGTATGGTGGTACTACCGATATGAATGGACCTTGGTTTGATGAGTTCCATGAGAAATATCCTAATCTACCAGTAGGTTGCTCAGAATATGGTTGTGAAGCTCTTAATTGGCACACATCTGAGCCTAGACAAGGTGATTATACAGAGGAGTATCAAGCATATTATCATGAGGAACTAATTAAACAATTATTTACTAGAAAATACCTATGGGCAACTCATGTATGGAATATGTTTGACTTCGGTGCTGATGCTCGTGGTGAAGGTGGCGAAAATGGACAAAACCATAAAGGCTTAGTAACTATTGATAGAAAGTATAAGAAAGATTCATTCTATGCTTATAAAGCATGGTTATCTGATGATCCATTTGTACATCTATGTGGTAAGCGTTATGTGAATAGAGTTGAGGATGTTACTAAAGTGACAGTATATTCAAATCTACCAGAAGTAGAATTATTTGCGAATGGTAAGAGTCTAGGTAAGAAAACAGCAAAAGACCATTTCTTCTACTTTGATGTGGCAAATGTAGGAGAAACTAAATTAGAAGCAGTAGCAGGTGAATATAGAGATGAAAGTGTAATCAATAAAGTTGAGAAATTTGATGAAAGCTATCGTCTAGTAGAAAAGAATGCTGTACTTAACTGGTTCGACATCACTGAAAGAGAAGGCTATTGCTCACTTAATACTACAATTAATGATATTATGGGTACATTACGTGGTAAGTGGTTTATTCTACGCATGACTAAGACGCTTATGAAGCAAATGAAGAAGAATGAAGAATCTGGTAAAACTGGTAGTGGCTTCAAATTAAATGATAGTTTAATGAAGATGGTTGGTAGCTTCACTATTCTACGTATCTCTTCAATGGGAGGTATGGTAGGAATTGAATTCACAAAAGAACAATTACTAGACATGAATAAGAATCTAAACAAGATTCCATTACCTAAAAAATAACTAATAGTTTAAACCAGGTAAGTTGTATGACTAACCTGGTTTTTAATTTGTATTAATCATTAGATTATATGTGATAATTTCTTGAAAATTTAAAAAATTAACAATTCTTTAACAATTCCTTATCAAATCACTAACAAATGAAGGGTAATATATACCCGTAATCAGTTAAGGAGATATGAAATGGAAAAGAAAAGTTTTGTGACATTAGTAATGACAGTAGTTGGAGGAATGTTATTTGCATTAGGTATGTGCATGTGCTTATTACCTGAATGGAATATGTTTAATCAAGGATTAGGCTTTGGTGGAGTAGGATTAGTAATCTTATTAATCACATTAATTAAATTCCGTAAGGATAAAGGGATGAAGCCAATTAAATGGAATATCAAGACAATTGGTAAGGTAGTATATGGAATCATCTCAGCATTAGTAATGGGTGCAGGTATGAGTATGGTAATGGCATTTGAAGGCATGATGATGCAAGGAATTATCATTGGAATTGTAGGAATGGTAATGATGCTAGGATTAATCCCAATGTGCTTAGGTTTAAAAGAAAGTAAATAAATAGAAAGAAAGAGGACAAGAACATGGCAAAATCAAAATTAGTAGAAGGATACAAGAAAATCGAAGAAGCAGTAGTAGGAACATACAGCAAAATTGAAGATGCAGTAGTAGATGGTTATAAGGCAGTTGAAGATGGTGCAGTAAATAGCTTTAAGAAGGTAAGCGATTCATTTGAAGAAAAGTTCTTATCAGAAGAAAGTGAAGTAGCACAAGGTGTTAATAAACTAGGAGAGGCATTAACAGAAAACTTTAAAGAAATTGAAGAAGTAGCTGTCGAAACATACAAAATGGTCGAAGAAAATGTAGTTGATGAATTCAACAAGATTTCAGATAAGTTTGTAGATGAATTCTTAACTAAGGAAGGCGAAAGTGTAGAAGAAGCTAAAGAAAGATTAGCTAAAAATAAATAAGTATTGAAATACGATTATAGAGGAGGTCTACGATGAGCGATTCAACATTTACATATACATATTCTGCTAAGAAACAAGAAGAAGTAGAAGCTATTAAAAATAAATATGTTGCAAAGGAAGAAACACCCATTGAAAGACTTCGTCGATTAGATAAGAGTGCTGAACGACCAGGAACAATAGTTTCCATTATTATAGGTATTATTGGTACTCTAGTAATGGGTACTGGTATGAGTATGACAATGGTTGGACCTAATTCATTATTCTTTGTAGGAATCGTGATTGGGGTAATGGGGATGATAGTAGTAAGTATTTCTTATCCTTTATATAAGCGTATTACTAAGAAAGAACGTGCAAAGATAGCACCTGAAATCATCGCATTAAGTGAACAAATATTGAGATAACCTTAGCTTAAAACTAAGGTTTTTTTGTAGTTATTGGTACCATAAGTTTTGTGATATTGATGTCACAAAATTGGTTGACATGCCTCAAATAATC
>JAFXJJ010000033.1 GCA_017532345.1 Erysipelotrichales bacterium | reverse complement strand
CCCTTAGATTTAATACCAACTATCACAATATTATCTACACCTTTATTTCTTTCAATAATTTCATGTGCCATTCTTATCATCGAACGTTTCATCATTGATGCATCAAATAATTCCTTCATGCTTTACCTCCATTATATCTCTAATTGCTTCTGCAACGCTTTTCACTTGTTTTTTTGCCACCTGTTTAACGGCATCATTCCCATTTTTCATGGCATAGCCATAGAACGCTTTAATCATGCCAACATCATTTAATGAATCACCTACAGTATATATCATCGCATTAGGAAATTCATCCTTTAATTTATAAATTGCACTCTCTTTAGTAATATTATGAGCTGTAATATCAACATTAATTCCCGCATTAATTTTTAACTCTACATAGTCTTTTAATTCATTTAGTATTGCTTCACCAACTCTACTACATCTATTCTTATCAAAATCTTTTAAATATATAGCAACTATATTTTCAAAATCAACCTTTGTACTCTTCATATATAAAGCATTACCTATCTTTAAAACCAATGCCCCAAGTGATAAACGTGTTTTTGTTGGTTGTATTTCATGGTGTATACCATCAGATAAGGATACTGAAGTAATGCGATGCTCATTAGCAATCCTAATAATTTGATTAATTACATCCTTGTCAATTTTCCCATTTACAATACTTTTGCCATCTTTAATAATCAATGCACCATTACTTAATATTAAAAAATCAGGATGAATGTCATACTTGGCAATATTAGGCTCTAATGACTTTAAACTTCTACCAGTAACTATTCCAAACAAATTACCTACTCTTTGAAAATCTTTAATAGCTTTTATTGTATCCTTTGAAACAGTATCAGCGATTGCTAGAGTACCATCAAAATCTGAGCAAAGTATCTTCATATTAACAACTCCCTTATAGGGGTTATTATACCTATAAAACTAATTTACTTCAAGTCTAATTCCTTTAAAGCTCTAATAAGTTTCAAACATGAATATACACTTTGATAATCCTTCATATCTATAATGATTCTTGACTTATGCATGTCCTTATATCCAGCATAAACAAGTATTTGATACTTATTATATAATTCTTCACATATAGCCTCTGAATCATTGACTTCCACCACTATATAAGCATTAGAATAATTAGTATCTGGTAGTACATGATATCCCATTGTTTTGATCTTTGTACGCATGAAGGATACCAAATAAGTAAAGTATGAATACCACTCAACAATATTAAACTCATTCACTGCTAATAATGTATCATGCAATTCTTGATATTCATTTATCCATCTTGCATTATCAGCAATATACTCATCATAAGAAGCATAATTAATAAAGTAATCAACCGTATTATTACCTAATAATTTCTTAGCTTTATTACTAATCCCAATAAAAGCATACATACTGTCAAATATCTCAGCATTACCTATCGCAATATCGATTAATTCATTATCTAGCTCTATAGGATTCATCAATATACTATTACCTATATTAACTATTAATAATAGATTATTAATACTTTTCTTTAAAACATTAATATTATATACTACTCCACTATTCATTTCTGTATATGGAATATATAAAGCATCATAATGATTATTACTTAATGCCTCTATAATACCTAATAATGGTAATATATCTTCCTTTACATAAATAGAATCATGCTTTAGTTCACATAAATCACATATATATTCAATATACTCTAGGCTTTCTTTTCTGCCAACTAATAGTATTTTAGAAGTAGTAGTGAAGAAATTACGAAACACACTCTCTATTGCTAGCTCAATCGTTCCACGAACAACATATACATTTTCCCCCTCTACTCCAATTAACTTCCCTATATTATCTCGAATACCTTGAATAAGGGGTTTTAAACCTTCATTATCACTCATATAGCCACCTCTCTTTACCATATGAGGATAGTAGAGATTTGCCCACTATTCACAATCAAAAAATTTTTTAAAAAATTATAAAAAAATGCTTGCACTGAAAATGAGGTTATGCTATACTATCCTAGCAACGCCTAAATAGCTCAGTCGGCAGAGCAACCGGCTGTTAACCGGTAGGTCACAGGTTCGAGCCCTGTTTTAGGCGCCATATGGCCCGTTGGAGAAATGGTTTAACTCACATGCCTTTCACGCATGCATTTATGGGTTCGAATCCCGTACGGGTCACCATAGGGGTGTAGTATAGTGGTAGTGCCTCGGTCTCCAAAACCGCGAGTGGGAGTTCGATTCTCTCCACCCCTGCCATTATTCAAAATATGCTTGGGAAACCGAGCTTTTTTGTGCTTTAATCATTATAAAAAAAGACTAGAGATATTGGTAAATCTCTAGTCTTTAATATTTAATATAATAAAAACAGCACTTAATAAATTTTAGAAATGTTATTTCATACTAAATATTATATACTAGACTAAAGGAGGCATTCCTATGAATAAAAGAACACTTAAAGATAACTATATTGCTACTAAAGATGAAGAATACTATGAATTATTCCCTAATGATAAAGATATTCCTGATGAATTTGAAGAGATACATATTATTCCTGAAGATATTGATGATGAATCAGAGGATGATGAAATTCAAATTCAAGAAGATAATGAGCAATTTGTAGAAGTCGAAGAACAATTGGAAGACAGCACTCCTTTTATCCCAATTAAGAGAGTTTCTTCTTATATGCAAGTAGATACCTTTCATAAGCTTATTAAACTTGAAGATACAATTTATAGCTATCAAGATATCATAACATTTGAATTAATATATGACTTTGATGAAAATATAGACGTAGGGACAACACTTCCCTTCCTTGGTGCACTTACAGGATCTTGGGAAAACTTCATGACTGGTGTAATGCTTTCAACCGAAGTCTCTACTCTTTGCAGTGTGTTACAAATTTGTATAGAAACTAATATAGATTATATATATTTAGACTTTATTGATTATCCTCTTAGAACAGATGAAAAGGAATATAAGAAAAGAAAGAAAGACTACATTGAATGTATCAAATTATTAGAAAAAATTTTAAAAGATAATAAAGCTTAATTATTTATACTTAAATTACTATAAAAACAGCCTCCCATACTTAGGAGGCTGTTACTGTATATAAACCTATAAATGTATACTAATTACCTTTTCTACAATCAATTACCACACCATGCCAATTATTCCCAACTAACTACATATTTCCCTGTTGCTGCCCCTATTCTAACAGTCATATAATATTTCCTGTTATCTCCCACATCTATACTACCTGTAGTTGTATTAGTATCTAATCTTAGTACTACTTGTTTATTAGAATCCATAATCTCAACAACTAATTCGCCTTCTTCAATTTCTAGGTCTAACTTGAAATTATAGCTTTTACTATCTTCAAATCGTATGATTCTTTTCATTGTTCCCTTACACTTCGTAAACGTAGCCTGCCAACTTGTTTTCTTAGGAAACGAACCGATAAATACTACTGCCGCTTTGCTAGTAATACCAATATATCCATTATCATACAATAAATATATTACTATACCAGTAACTAATAAAATGATGATTCCTTGCATTATGATTCTCCTATCTCTATCTACTAATATTATAACATAATCAATATATAAATTTGTTCTTTTTATAGTTTTTTTTCAAAAAACATAAAAATTTTATAAAAAATGCTTGTCAGTTGTAAATTTACAACGACAAACGCTTGACAATTCTCTAAACTATCCCTAATCAGATAGGAGGTGAGACTATGAAAAAGTATTTAGTCGTTGTGAATGAATATGAAGAATTTACTTCTGCTGATGCTACACTACATGAATGGGAACATAATGAGATTTATGAACATGGTAAGAAAATATTCTATATTGTATCAGCAGAAAATGGTAATGAAGCTAGATATCAATTAATTCATAAACTAATTCCCGCATGGAATGATGAATTTACTACTGAAACTTTATGGCATATTAATGATTGCTTGCTAGATCATTATGAACATATGGATAAAGTATTCTTAGGAGATTTATTTTCTGCCATTACTGAAAATACTAATGCCAATGGGAAAATTCAAACACCTGAAAGGTTCAGTGAATTATTTAGTGATGAAATAAAATTAGCTTTATACCAAGACTTAATGTTAACTACATATCATGTATATGAGTATAGTGAACTATAGGTCTAGCAGCAAAAAAGATGGTTTAACCATCTTTTTTAATTATGGATGAAAACTCTCAATGAACCATCGATATCCTTGCTCGAAATAAATATTTCGCACTTGTCCTTGTATTCTACAAACATATAATATTCCACAACCACCTACTGGTGATGCTTTCTGCCTTGGCTTTTCTAATATCTTATCTACTTCATACCTTTTCCCATCATCCCAATATATCGCAATCGGTGTTAGATTCCCATACTTATCAGTATGTACATCTACTTCGATATATCTTTTATATAATTTCATACTATCACCACCACAGCTTCATCATAATTAAATTGATTAGATTTGTGAATATGAAACGCAACATAAATTATTAGTTATTTTTGGAATATTCCATTTTATCTGTAATATCAATTTAAAATTTTTATCGGGCCATAAAATTCCTTAAATAAGTATTTCGTGCTATAATGAAAATACAAATATTAGGAGGCTATTATGAACATAAAATTATCTACATTACGCTCTGTACTACATGAATCAGATGACTTTGATGCACGTAATAAACGATTCATTGAAAGTATTGAGAAAGAACTAGGGGCATCATTACAATTAGCAGATATCGGTGACTATGATTGTGATTTAAAATTAATCTTTATTGAATCTGGTGGATCTGAAGGTTTCTTCTTGGAACAATTCGATAAACTACAAGAACCATACTATTTCATTACTAGTGGAGAAAATAATAGTTTAGCTGCTACACTAGAAATTATGACATATTTAAATAAGCATAATAAAGTTGGGGAAATTATCCATGGTAGTATTAGTTACATGGTTAAACGTATTAATGAATTAGCTAGAGTAGAGGCTGCTACTGAAGTATTAAAGAATGCTAGATTAGGTGTAGTTGGTGCTCCATCTGATTGGTTAATCGCTTCAATTCCTGATTATGCGAAAGTTAAAGAAACACTTGGTATTGAACTAATTGATGTTCCTCTACAAATGGTAGTTGATAAGTTTAATACTGTTGACTTAGCTAATTATAATGAACCAGAATTATTAGAATTTGATACTAAAGAATTAGATGCTGCTAAGAAAGTATACCTAGCATTAAATGAAATTAAAGATGAATATAAATTAGATGGCTTAACATTACGTTGCTTTGACTTATTAGATACACTTCATACTACAGGATGCTTAGGACTTGCATTCTTAAATAAGAAAGGTATTATGGGGACTTGCGAAGGTGATGTAATGGCTATGGTAACAATGATGGTAGTTCGTGCTCTAACAGGGCAATCATCATTCCAAGCTAATCCTTCTAAAATTGTTGTAGATTCTAATCGAATCACATTAGCTCACTGTACTATTCCATTTGATATGCTTACTGATTATCATTTAAAGACACACTTTGAATCAGGTATTGGTGTAGCTGTTAAGGGTGAATTAAAAACTGAAGATGTTACTGTATTCCGTATGTCTTCTGACTTAAAACGTTACTTCGTATCTGAAGGTAAGATTGTAACTAACTTAAACGAGCCTAACTTATGTCGTACACAAATTGTTGTAGAGCTTGATGAACCTGTAGATACACTATTAACAAATCCTTGTGGTAATCACCATATTATCTTCTATGGTAGATATAAAGCATTAGTTGATCAATTATTAAAGAACTTATTATAGAAAAAATGATGGAGAAATCCATCATTTTTATTTAGTTAATTGCCATACTTTATCCATTACTGTAGGTAAAGAGAAGGAATCAAGCATTTCCTTTTCACTTACCCATATACCTTCTAGATTAGGTTTACTGTCAACATACACTTCATATGCATCAATATGCCAAACTAAATGAGAAAAGACATTCTTTAGTTCACCAATACTACGGATAGATATGATACCAGTAAATATCTTCTGAATATCTTCTACCTTTTGTTTAGAAGGAATGTTAATAAATTCATACAAGTTAGCTAATAATCCAGTAGCTGGACGTTTTCGTAAATAAACTTCATCTTGGCATCGTAAAATTATGACTGTATGTGGTTCTTCCTTCTTCGACAATTTCTTTTCACGATTAGGTAACTGCATCACAGTATCTCTTTGATATGCTAGACATAGATGTTGTAAAGGACATCTTCCACAAGCTGGTGTACCATTCGTAATACAGATGTCATTCGCAAAGTCCATAATCGCTTGGTTGAAGTTCCCTGGTTCTACATCATCCACATACTCATCAACTAACGAAATGAATTGTTCTTTCGTCTTTTCTTTCAAGATATCATCATGAATATCAAACAATCTCGCAAACACCCGCATTACATTACCATCAACAGCACTTTTTCTTTGCTTGTAAGCAATTGATGTGATAGCACCTGCTGTATACTTCCCAATTCCCGGTAGTTTTACTAATTCTTCATATTCCTTCGGTAATGCACCATTATGTTCCCTCATACATACTTCAGCACATTTCTTTAAATTCTTAGCTCTAGAATAATATCCTAACCCTTGCCATAGCTTCATTAATGTATCATCATCAACATTCGCTAGTGACTCAAGTGTAGGTAGTGTATTAATAAACCTCTCATAATATCCTTTTACTGCCTCTACGCGAGTTTGTTGAAGCATAATTTCACTAATCCATATCTTATACGCATCATTAGTCTTACGCCAAGGTAAATCTCTTTTATATTCATCATAATAGCTTATAAAAGCCTTCGTTATCTCATGTTTCATTGCTTATTATTACCTCATATATCTATTTAAATTATACCATAAACATCAAATAATATAGTATTATACATGAAATTTTCTGAATTTTGGGGGTCACACAAATTAAAACAAAAATGGTAAAATATACGTGCAATGAGTGGCTGTTTTTTGGCGTAAATCCAATTGACAGTCACTCTTTTTAGGAGGTAATGATAATGTTTGAAATTGGTGATGTATTAATGTATCGTCGTGAATTATGCAAGGTAGTTGATTTCCATAAGAATGAAATCAATAAAGAAATGTATTATGTGCTAACACCACTAGAAGAAAGTACAACTAAAACTAAAATACAGGTACCAGTAGCTAATCGTGCTAATCATTTAAGAAAGCTAATCACAAAGGCAGAAATAGATGAATTATTATTAAAGGTACCTAATTTAGAATTAGTACAATCAAGAAATAGTAATATGAAAAATGAATATGCTAGTTTATTAAACTCTGGTAAATTTGAAGATTTATTTAGAATTATCAAAACAACATATTTAAAACGTCAAGAACGACTAACTAGTAAAAAGAAGCTAGGTATGATTGATGAAAGTTATTTCCAAGAAGCAGAACGTTGCTTATACACTGAACTTGGTTATGTTTTAAATATGAGTTTTGAAGAAACTAGAGATTACGTATGTAAAGAAATAAAGAAATGTATTCTAAAATAAGACCTCAGTAATCTGAGGTCTTATTTTAGATACGGATATGTAACGCGCAGTTTTAAGTCGTCCATTTTACGAACATGCTTCTTTATCACGACACTTGATACTAGTGCAATTCCTAGCTTAATGCTTAGTGTTCTTTCAAATACAAATGCTGTTACGATAGCACAGCTGAAAGTAATGATAATTCTACAGAAATGTGGTGTCACTACAATTAATTTTGATAAGATGATATATACTAAACAAACTGTAAGAATTGGTATTAATCTAGGTAATAGCCCCACCATTATACCACAAGCCGTCGCAAGACATTTACCACCCTTGAATTTTGAGAAACATGAGAAGCCATGTCCAATTACTGGTGCGACTATTACTAACGCAAATAAAAGATTATTAGTATCTAGCACTTTACTTGCTAGGTATATAGGTATTGCACCCTTTAAAACATCTAATAATACTACTAAGTATCCAATCGCCTTACCAGCATGTTGAATGGCATTAAAGGCTCCTGGATTGCCATCATCACTAACCTTACGAACATCTATACCTACTAACATCTTAGGCACTAAATAACCAAATAAGATACTCCCTGAAAAGTATCCAATAATAACCCAAATTATATACTCCACTTAAACCCCACCTTACTACTAATAAAGTAATTATATCGCATGTTTTTTTCTTAAACAAGTATTACCTAATATCTTGCATTACGATGAGAAGTTGTTATTATAGAGTAAAGGAGATTTAATATGGAACGTTTAATAGGAAATAATCTAACGAAATTCAATACTCCAGCAAACTTTGTGGTTATCGATATCGAAACTACTGGATTACAGCCAGAAACTTGTCAAATCATTGAATTTGCAGCTATTAAGGTTGTTGATCATAAAGTTGTAGCTACATATAGTGAATTAATTAATCCTGAAACATCAATTAGCCCTGCTATCACTAAGCTTACTGGCATCACAAATTATATGGTGAAAGATAAACGTACAATTAGTGAAGTAGCCATTGATATTCATAACTTCATTGGTGATTCAATACTATTAGGTCAAAATGTATTATTCGATATTCGCTTTATATATGATAATTTACTACGTGAGTTAGGAGTAGTATTAAATAATGATTATGTTGATACTATGTGGTTAGCTAGATATAAGCTAAAGAAGAATATTCCTGATGCTAAGCTAGGGACTTTATCGAAATATTTAGATTGTCCTTTTGATGGTCAACACCATAGAGCTTTAGCTGATTGTGATGTAACCTTTAGAGTATATGAGAAGCTTATTAAGCTTTAGTAAAAAATCAAAAGAGTTGCTTTTTAGAAGAAAAAACTCTACTATTATTATAGAGAATTATCGTAGAAAGGAGCGATTATAATGAAGAAACATACAATATTATTGGTAGAAGATGGCGAATTTAATCGTTCTTTACTTAGAAAAATCTTAGAAGATGAATATGAAATCTTAGAAGCAGGAAATGGTCAAGAAGCATTAGACTGCTTAAATATGAATAAAAATGGAATATCGGCAATTATCTTAGACTTAATTATGCCTATTATGGATGGATATGAGTTTATTAAGATTATGAAAAAGGAAGAAGACTTCAAGAATATTCCGATTCTTGTAACTACTGTATTAGATCATACGCATAATGAGTTAGAAGTACTTAAGCTAGGTGCTGCTGATTTCATCGCAAAACCATTTAATCCAGTTGTAATTAGACAACGTGTTGCTAACGTTATATTATTATATGAAAACTCTGTATTGCGTGATGTATTAGAAAAAGATGAACTTACTAATCTATACAATACCAAGATGTTCTGTCAAATTACAGGTAATTTGATTCGTTCTGAGCCATCAACAGTCTTCGGTTTAATTGTAATCAATATTCGTGATTTCCAATCAATCAATAATATTCTAGGCTATGAAGAAGGTAATGCCTTATTGAATTACCTAGCTGATGTATTACGCCGTGAATCACTTTTAAATCAATGTGTATATGGACGTTTAAGTGCTGATAACTTTGTTGTTTGTATGCCATACAATGAGCCTTTTATTAATAACTATACAATGATTATTAAGAAAGACTTAGAAAATTATACAAATAAACTTAAAGTAGATGTACACTTTGGTGTTTATAAAATTACCGACCCTTCTAAAGATGTTAGAGATATGTGTGATTTAGCGAAGCTAGCATCTAAGAATCGTAATTCTAATGAATTAACTACATACTTCACAGCTAAGCTTGCGAAAGAAAAGGAACTTAATGAAGAACTTTCTAAGAATATCCCTACAGCTTTAAACAACAATGAATTTACAATGTTCTTCCAACCTAAATACGATGTGAATGATACTATCGTTGGATTAGAATCTGTAATGCGCTGGAAGCATCCTGTTCATGGTACTTTAACACCAGAGAAGTTTATTACGTTATCAGAAGAAAAACATATTACTAGACAACTAGATACATTTGCCATAGATTATGTTTGTTGGATGTTGTCGGAACGTATTGCACAAGGTGAAACGACTGTACCTATTAGTGTTAATCTTGCTCGTGGTGATTTATATGATTTGGAATTAGGAAACAATCTAGCTAATGCCTTAAATAAATACCAAATACCACCTGAACTATTAATCATTGAATGTAAGGAAGAATTCTACTTAAATGATACTGATGCGATAAAGCGATTAATGGACATAACTGATTCTTTAGGTATCCAAGTTGCGATTGATAACTTTGGTAGTACAGTAGGTTCTATGAATGCTTTACTTTCATTCCCTATTAAAGCTGTTACTATCAACTTAAGAACAGTAAGAATACCTAAGGATAAATTAACTCAAGTAGTTGATATGCTTAGAATCACTAATTGTTTAATCACTGTTTTAGGAATTGAAACAGAAAAAGACTATGAATATGTTAAGTCGCTTGCAGTAGACTGTATGCAAGGAAATTATTTAAGTCCTGCTCTACCATACACTGAATTACCAGAATATTAGACTTCGATAAGAAGTCTTTTATTTTATGTTGCGTTTCATATTCTCAAAAACTTAAATATTCGCTACAATTATTCTGAGGTGGTCAATATGCATTATGTAGAAGCTAAAGGAATACTATCATCTTCAAATGGTATGAATGTGTATCGTGGGTGTTCTCATGGATGTATATATTGTGATTCACGTAGTACATGCTACCAAATGAATCATCTATTTGAAGATATTGAAGTTAAGGTTAATGCTACTACTTTACTAGAAAGTAAGTTACGTTCTAAACGTAAGCCATGCATGATAGGTACAGGAAGCATGTGTGATCCATATTTACCACTAGAAAAGAATTTAAGTATTACTAGAAAATGCTTAGAATTAATATACCAATATGGTTATGGCGCTACTGTTCATACTAAATCCACTTTAATTCTTCGCGATATTGAATTATTAAAGAAAATAAATGAGAAAACAAAATGCGTAGTTCAAATGACATTAACTACGTATGATGAGAAATTATGTAGGATTATTGAACCTAATGTTGCATCTACTAAAGAACGCCTTGAAGTATTAATGAAATGCAAGGAATACAATATTCCTACAGTTGTTTGGCTTTCTCCTATATTACCTTACATCAATGATACATTAGATAATTTGAAGGGCATCTTAAATTATTGTAAGGAAGCTAATGTATATGGCATCATATATTTTGGTGCTGGGTTAACATTACGTGAAGGTAATCGAGAGTACTTCTATCAAAAATTAGATGAACATTTTCCAGGTCTAAAAGAAATCTATCAAAAACGTTATGGTTTATCCTACGAAATAATAAGCCCACACCATAACGAGCTATCCTTGTACTTCTATAACTTCTGTAAAGAGCATCATATTGTTTCTAATATAGATGAATTATTTAGTTACATGCATGAATTCCCAGATATTAAAGAATATGAACAGCTACAATTATTCTAAATAAAATGGTATATCAATCTGATATACCATTTATACTATTTATATTTACCTGCATAACGACAAGAACGTACATAAACAATTACTTCATTATAATCATTATTCTCACGTAATGAACGGTGATTCAAAATCGTAAAGGCTTCGCGCTTAGCATTCGCACACATTTCTGTAAAGTCAGTAACATCGTTCTTCATATCACTATATAAAGCATTACTAATTAAATCCCAAACACCAGTAGTCTTTAGTTTATACTCACCAGCACTATATCTTCCACCAACAGTACCATCAGGATATGTGATTTCAATATATGATAAGAAACTATCCAATTTATTTGTTGTAGTACATAAATAATCACCACAAGACTCAAATAAACCATCCTTAGATACGGTGAATGACAACATCGCACCATTTAGATTTTCAGTTACCATTAATGTACATTCTAAATCAGTACATGCTTGATTGAACTCATCATAATACGAATTATCATATTGCCAGTTTGCATCATCATACCATAAATCGGTATTGTATACGACATTCGCATGTGGATATACAATTGGCTCTTCTGGCTCTGTTGGTTTAACTTCTTCTACAACTTCATTTTCAGGATTCTTTGCTTCTTGTTTAGGCTTAATCACAAAGATATATGCAGCACCAGCAACCACTAAAGCAACCGCTGCACCAATAATAATTAGCTTCTTATTATCCTTTTTAGAGCCCTTCTTATTCTCATTTTTATTTTCACTTTCATTTTCCTGATTAGTATCATTGCTGTTATCACTAGCTACTACTTTATCTTTTTTCTTCCCCTTTGGTAAGGCTAGCTTAGGAAGTTTAATCTTTGGTAATGATAGTTTAGGTAATTTTATCTTCGGTAACGTTAACTTAGGTAATTTGATTTTTGGTAACGTTAATTTAGGTAACTTAATCTTAGGAATCGTAATTTTAGGTAGCTTAATTTTAGGAAATTCAAAATTCACTATTTTTCTTAATACCTTAATAAAAAGCTTCTTTGTTTTGTTTTTAGGTTTAGTTCCCCCAGTATTCTCTATTTCAACATTTGCCTCCACTTTTTCAGAAGCAGTTGTTTTCTGATTCTTTGATTTTGGTAGATTTTGCTTCATAATAATCACCACCTATTCCTATTATAACGTAATTAATTCTAAAATACCATTTCAGTGAATAATAATTTAAATAAAACCATATTAGTATATAACTAATATGGTTTAAATACTACATTGCTTTATCTACGAATTCTTCAAAATCTTTTAGTGGCATAGGCTTAGCGTAATAATATCCTTGAATGTTGTAGCAGCCAAGCTTACTTAAGAACTCAACACTTTCCTTTGTTTCTACACCCTCTGCGATAACTGGTATCTCTAATGTACGTGCCATATTCACAACAGCCTCTAAAATCTTAGCACCGCGTTCTTCGTTTCCCTTAGAGAAGAACTTCATATCCATTTTTAATTCATCAATATAAATATCCTTTAAAGTATTTAAAGATGAATATCCACTACCAAAGTCATCCATTGAGATTTTAAATCCTGCAGCATGTAACTTCTTGATAGTTTCAAGCATTAGCTCTGGATTATCAGTATACGCT
>JAFXJJ010000032.1 GCA_017532345.1 Erysipelotrichales bacterium | reverse complement strand
CTACTAAGCCAAATCAAAAGTGGGCTACAGATGTTACAGAGTTTAAGATTACTGGTAGTAAAGAAAAATTATATTTAAGTGCCATTATAGACTTATATGATAGAAGTATTGTATCGTACATGATAAGTGGTAGAAATGATAATAAGTTGGTATTTGATACTTTCAAATTAGCTATGAAGTATAACCCTGATGCCAAGCCTATCTTTCATAGTGATCGAGGATTCCAGTACACTTCTAAAGTATTTCGTTATCAATTAGAGCGAGCAGGAATGACTCAAAGTATGTCTAGAGTAGGAAGATGTATTGATAATTGTCCTACAGAAGGATTATGGGGAATCATTAAATCAGAGATGTATTATCCTTATAAATTCCATTCTAAAGAAGAATTAATCAAAGCTATTGAAGATTATATTAGATTCTATAACAATGAACGTTTACAAGAACGTTATGGTTTTAAAGCACCTTTACAAGTGAGAAAAGAAGCTTTAAAGAAAGAGGAACCTACACAATATCCTATTGCTGAGAATAAGCGTATAGCTAAGTATTATGCACAATTAGAGGCTATGACAGTATAGAAAAAGCGATTCATCGTTACTGACAAATCGCCATTCAAATTTTTGTTTATTTCAAGTGTCTACTTGACAGAGCTCAGATCATTATTCACACCGGCTCTTTTTATTTGATAAATGATTCAAATTTATTTCGATCAGCACTAGAAAGCATTACTTCTATAGTATATCCCTCGTCTTGCGCTTCTTCCGTTAGGATATTCGTTTTGTCTTTTAGATATGAATATATCTTCATATCACTGTAAGGTATGAACACTCTACATAATGTATCATCATATAGTTTATCGCAGATTACCTTTACCAATTCATCAATATTCTTATCCTTTAATACTGACATATATACTACATCATCTTTATGTATCAATACATTCTCACATACATCCATTTTATTATAAACATAAACCATCGGTATATCTTTAACACCAATCTCGGATAATACTTTATTAGTAACCTCTATTTGTGTTTCATAATTTGGATTGCTAGCATCAATCACATGTACTAATAAGTCAGCTTCATTAACTTCTTCTAATGTTGAACGGAATGCTTTCACAAGAGTTGTTGGTAATTGATTTACGAAGCCTACTGTATCAGTCAATAGGAATTGTTTCTTGTTAGGTAGTTCAATGTGGCGTGTTGAAGTTTCTAGTGTTGCGAAAAGCATATCCTTCGCAAATACTTGCTTTTCTTCATGAGCATATTCCTTCAAGAAACGATTAAGTAATGAACTCTTACCACTATTTGTATATCCTACTAATGCTACTACTGGTACATTATTCTTCTTACGTCTACTTCTTTGAATTTGACGCTGTTTAACCGCTTCCTCTAATTCATGACGCTTTGAAGCTATTTCTTTCTTGATACGTCTACGGTCTAACTCTAATTGTGTTTCACCGCCACCACGGAAACCACTGCCACCTTGCTCACTGTACATCGATTCATTCATACCAATAAGTCTAGGTAGCATATACTGTAATCTAGCAATGTCTACTTGAAGATGTGCTTCTTTCGTTCTAGCACGCTTAGCGAATATTTCTAATATTAAATATGTTCGATCGATTACCTCACATTCTAATCCTGCTTCTAAGTTTTGTAGCTGTGATGGTGTTAGTTCTTCATTCACAATAACTAAATTCGCATCTAGCCCTTTAATCATAAGCCGTAGCTCTTCAACCTTACCACTACCGATATAGCTCTTCACATGTACATAATCCATATTCTGTACTACACTATCAACTACTTCGATATTAAGTGCTTCTGCTAATGACTTTAATTCTTTCATTGAAACATCTATATTAAACGCGATATCCTTGTAGTCTACACCTACAAGTACCGCTCTAAACTTTATATCTTCCATTCTATTCTCCTTTACTGTGAGATACTTATCTCTAATTATTATTTACCAAGTTATTACTTCTCCCACATGGTGAACACTTCCTTTCTATCATCAACATTAATTATTACGTAGTTTGCTCATTGTAGCACCACCTTTCTCATAATAGTAGTATAACACGAATATTTCCAAAAATAATATTTTTTATTAAATACTATATTGCATTGTAGAATAGCTTGTGTTACTATATATTTACAAGGAGGAAATACCTATGAATGAAGTCAGAGAAATTTGTTGTAATCTAAATACTAACTTAGTATTTAGAGATGGAAAGAGCATTTACACGTTTAATTATTTATTATAACTAGAAAGGAGTGGCATAATGAATCCACAATTAAAGAAAGGTGCTTTAGAATTATGTGTACTTAGTCAATTAATCCATAGTGATAAATACGGCTATGAATTAACAGAAACAATTTCTGAAGTAATGACAATTGCTACTGGTACATTATATTTAGTTTTAAAACGTTTAAAAGATGAAGAATATGTTGATACATATTTAGTTGAATCCATGGAAGGACCAGCACGCAAATACTATCGTTTGACAGATAAGGGGAGAATCTATCAAAGTGAATTAAAAGCAGAATGGGAATCCTTCACAGAACATGTTGCATACTTAATTAGAAAGGGTGAGACAAATGAATAAGGAATTATATCTAAATGAATTAAAAAATAAACTATCAGGATTTGATGAAGAACTAGTAAACGAAATCATGCAAGACTATGAAGAACACTTCACACTTGGATATGCACAAGGTAAAAGTGATGAGCAAATTATTGAATCACTAGGATCTATCGATGATTTCGTAAAAGAAATTGAAAGTAGTTATAAACGTAATAATAAGTCTAATAATATGTCATTTACTATTGATTTAAGTTCTTTAAATGATCTATCAGATAAGCTAAATAATGCTACTGAAAAGCTATCTAAAGAATTAACTGAAAAATATGATAAGGTATATAGTGATAGGTTTGCGAAGTATGCGCAAAACGCTGAAAAGTTAGCAAGAGAAGCAGAAAAATATACAAGAGAATTCTCTGAAGAATTTGAGAAACGCTTTAATGAAATGAAGAATAACTTTGATAATTATGATGATCCATTTGCTGATTTTGATGAAGAAAATATAGTTAATTTAAATGAGGAAACACCTAATAATGAAGATGAAGTTGAATTAACTTATGATAAGAAAATTCGCAAGATTATTGTACGTGACTTCTTAGGTAGAATTGATGTACGACATACAGATGGTGGTCCATATATTAACTACCATAATTATGGTTCTTTAAAAGAAAAATTAATGTGGTCATTTAATTGTAGAACAGATGATGATACATTGATTTTAACTTTAGTACGCAATAACATGGCAAACTTCACAAGATTCAATCATTCACCAGATTGTGAATTAGAAATAGCCTTTGATGAAATTGAAGCAATTGAATTCGTTAACTGTACTTCTACTGACATTGATGTTGAGGGTATTAAAACTAATTCATTAATTAGTCATCTATTAAGTGGTGATATGAATATTGATGCTATTCAAGCAGAAAGAGTTGAAATAGATACTACTAGTGGTGATGTTGAAGTTAGCGACTCTACTATTGGATTATTCGATATGAAATCAACTAGTGGTACTGTAGCCTTCTATGACTCAGTAGTTGATACTATGCGTATAGTTAGTGTTAGCGGAGATGTTGAACTTAATGATGGTATCATGCATCGTGCGGGTATTTCCACAACATCAGGTGATATCGTCCTTCGTGGAGCAGAACTTATTAAACTAGGCTGTGAATCAATTAGTGGTGATATCGAAGCAGTTATTCACGAAAGTGGTGAAGCACATGTCAAGACAACTAGTGGTAATATTCTGCTAGAGTTACAAAATAATAACTTAGGGTTTGTATCTAAACTAAAAACTTCTAGTGGTGATATTAGTGTACATTATGGAAATATTGATTTAGATGAACTACAAAATGGTAACTATACATTCAACGATCAAAATATCCGTATTGTTGCTAGTACGCTTTCAGGTGATATTGAAATTACTGATTAGAATTAAAAAAATGCTGAATTAATCAGCATTTTTTGTTTGTATCATGTTTTTAAATTCAACTTGAGGAATTGGCTTACTAAATAAGTAGCCTTGCGCAATGTCACAATGATTATCTTTTAGGAATCGATGCTGTTCATCTGTTTCTACCCCTTCAGCAACGACTTCGATATGTAATTGATGAGCTAATGCGATTGTTGCAGCTACAATAATTCCACCTGTTTCACTCATCGTATTCTCATCAAAGAATGCTTTATCAATCTTTAACACATCAATAGGTACATTTCGTAACATATTTAAAGACGAATAACCACTTCCAAAATCATCCATTGCTAGTTTAAATCCTTTAGCACGTAGTTTACTCATTGTTTTAAATAGTTCTTCTGGATTATCTAAGAATACACTCTCAGTTAATTCAAACTCAATCATCGTATTATCTATTCCATACTGCTCTGTTAATTCACAAATACGATCAACAAAATTATCAGAATAAATATTCATGCGAGATACATTAACAGATACTGGCACAATTTCAATACCACTATCTTTCCATTCTTTCAAGATACTACAAACTTCTTCCCAAACATAGTTATCAAGTTCTACAACAAATCCATTCTTCTCAAATAGTGGAATGAAATCCGCAGGACTAATAATACCTCTTTCTGGATGCACCCAGCGAACTAGCGCTTCAGCACCTGCAACCTTTCCACTTGTTAGATCAATCTTAGGTTGGAAGTAAACTTTAAACTCTTTATTAGTTAGTGCTTTATTCATTTCCCCTTCTAATTGTTTCTCATACATCAATCTTTCACGAAGAACATCATCATAGAACCAATACTTTTGAATGTATGAGCCCTTAACCTTCTTTAAAGCAATGTTAGCCCAGTCAACCATAATATGAATTGGAATCGCATGATCTTCAATACGATAAATACCGAATGAACAAATAATCTTTAATGCCGATGGGAATTCATCAATACGACTACTAATAGAATTTACTAAATCTACTAAGTCTTTTTCTGTTTCATATCGTACACACATTAGGAAGACGTCAGAATTCATTCTACAATAACTGTCATATATATGTAGATGTTCACGCAATACCTCAGCAATGTGGCGAAGTAATTGGTCACCTTTTTCTCGTCCATATACATCATTAATTAACTTGAATCCATCAATATCAAATTGAATAATCGCATATGTTTTATCTCGATAATTGTATAATACATTCAATGCATATTTCATGAATGAATCATAATTAAATAAACCCGTTAACACGTCAAATTCAGCACGATATTTCAAGTCCATCTCATGTTTAACTTCTTTATCAACATCATTGATTGTACATAAAGCACGTACAATTTTGCCGTTTTCATAAATATATGTAGATCCAATCTTAGAATAACGGTATTCACCAGTTCTTAGTTTTAAGCGTAATGTGAATTCAAGATGAGGACTATTTGGACTAAGATTACTAAAACCTGCAAATTTTCGTATATCCTCTGGATGAATAACATCATCTTCCATCCATGTATCAAATACATCTCTACCATTATCATAATTACCTGCATAACGCTCTTTAATTAATTCATCACAATACACAATACCTTTACCTAATCGCCATTCACATACAAGTGTTCCTGTATGTTCCGCAATAATTCCAAAACGTTCTGTAATCTGCTCACGCATAACTAATTCATCATTTTGTTTCTTTAATTCTTGCATACGTACTTTTTCACTAATATCAAGAATTAAAACATCAATATAGTCCTTATCATTATCGCGATATAAATTAATAATGAATTGACTTACTCTTGGTTCACCTTTAAATATAATACCAACCGAAGTTATATCTTCACTATTACCACTATCTCTTAGTTCTTGGATATGTTCTCTACTTAAGAATTCACTAATTTTATCCCTATCACTTTGCAGTGGAGTTGCTCTATGAACAAAGTCGACAAATTCTTTAAATTCCACATCTACTACAGTTCCTTGCTTATTAATATAACTTAAGATATCTTCCTCAACATTCCATAAATAGAAATCTCCTAAGTTCTTCTTAGAGATTGTGCGTATACGTCTTTCTAATCTTCTACTACGATCAGCTAACTCTAAATCACGCTTCAACGCTTCTTTCTCTTGTTGAATATCCTTAACATATAAATTAGCTTTAGAATCATTCAATTTACTGAATACAATTGTTAAGCGATAGTAATGATATTCACCATTATCCTCTTTTAAACGATATTCATAACTAATATCATCACGATTGTGAATTCTACGTTTGAAGTCTGCAACACTCTCAAACTCTAGGAATTGGTCAACATCATCGGGATGAATTCTAGTCATCAAATGCACCTTAATACTCTCATCTGCTAATGATATTTCAGATTCTTTCATAAATAAATCAAGCTTACCATAAACACGCTTAATTCGTAATGTATTCAAATCAACTTCATAAATATCATCATACATTTTAATTAACGCATCTACATAGCCTTTAGTTGCGATTGTGGAATCCATTAATTCATCAATACATGTGATATATGAATAAATAAGTTCTTCACCATATTCATTTTCAATAATCGTAGATACTCTTCGAATATAAGAATGCTTACCATTAAATGTTCTTCCATAGTCTAACGTTACTTCGCGAACACCCTCTTCTTTAAGTGTCTTTTCTAAATATTCGCGATTAAATAAGCGTTCAAATTCTTCTCTGTCTGGTTCGTCAACCATTTGAATAGCTTCAATAAACTTGACATCATAATCTACATCATATAGTGTTACAAACTCTCCATTGTCGTAAACATAATACTTAGCTTGCGAAGAGCCATATGGCATCTCCAAAATATTGATAACATTCTGATAGATAGCACCCATTAAATGTCGACGTTGTGTATCTAACATTAATTTACCTTCATTATTAGGTAATTCATTTAGATTAATAGTTACAAATTGCTTTTCTTCAAACTCTATATCATTTAATACAGCCATCAAGATTTTCTTATCCTGTGTTTCAAAATGCACAGATTGTAAACCTTTGCCTTCCTTAAAACTATTTAATACGCAGTTATCACAAGGCTTATCAAGACCATAGATATATTTATAACACTTAACTCCATTCTTAAGTTTTCCCTTTTTCCCATCATAATGTAATGTACGTGTATCTTTATCAACTACATATGTTTGTTTAGAGATATTACTTATAATTTCATTGATTGATTTATTAATGTTTTGACTTTCCTCAGTTTTAAAATCTTCATATAAATCATCACAAATATAATAAGCTAAGATTTCAATAGATTTAATTTCTTCAGTAGTCCAATAATATGATGGATTATTGTCTTTGAATGTGATATAGCCTAATAACACATCATCTCTTTGAATTTTAAGTGACATAAATGTACACTTATCATTTATCTCATCCTTATAGTGATTACGGTAGAATAACCCTTCTTCATCATATGGTAAGTCTGAAAGAATTGATAATTTAGAAATAATTAATGGTTCTCCTTCAGAACAATAGCTTTCTACTGGCACTAATATATTTTCATTATTATCTACTTTGTAGACTACAATTTGATTAATGCCAAATACACTAGCAATATAATTCAAAAGATCCTTAGTTGTTTTATTTTGAATCTTTAAATTAAATAAATTATATAGAATATTATTAATATTCACTTTTTGTTCATTACGGTTTTCAACGATTAAAGGAAGCGACATATTTTCATCATACCAAGCAAAGGAATTCTTTCCTTCTGCCTTCATGTTGTACATCGCTTTATCAGCCTTTTCGCATAATTCATCATATGTTGAAGGTTCTGTACATTCAAAAATACCAATAGAAAGCGTAATTGGATGAGCATCATCAGTACCAATCTTTGAAGTGTTAATTTTCTCTACAGCTTTCATTAATAATACAATTCGTTCGTCTACCATACGGCGTTTAGTAATCCCCTTCATGAACACAACAAATTCATCTCCACCAATACGCCCTACAATATCTTGATTACGGAAATTACGCTTTATTAGATTTGCACATTCCACAATAACATGGTCACCTACTAAATGCCCATAAACATCATTGAATTGTTTAAAATCATCAATATCAATTAATAAGAAATAACCTGCATTTTTCTTTGATACATCACTTAAAGTATCATTAATGTAGTTAATAGTAGTTTCCTTATTATATAGTCCTGTTAAGGAATCTGTTTGAGCTTTTGTACGTAATTCTTCAATCATGGTAATTTGTTTATCAACATTACGAATAAAACCAATGATTTTCGCATTATCCTCAGGATGATGAGCCATTGTTAGTGTGAACCATTCGTATTTGTTAGATGCATTGGCAATCAAACAGTCTACTTGATTAGTATTACTACCTTCTGGGAAGTTATAAAACGCATTAATAACATTCGGTACATGAGGTTTATAGAATACCCCTGATTCACGAATAAACTTCTTAAAATGAGCATTTCTATATTGTACTCTCTTAGGTAAAACCTCTTTATAGTTTCCATAGATATATAAAACATCTTGATTAACGTCATACTCAAAAGATATATCCATCGATATATCAGCTAAATGAGCATATATATTTTGTTCTTCTTTCTTCTTTATAACTGCTTCTGGAGCATTTAGTAACTTTTTACTATGTTTTTTTAATTCACAAACTAATAAAACATCAGTAACTATAAAAACAAGCAATACGAAAACTACGTTTATAATTTGCCCAAAGTCAGAAACAAATCCATGTTGAGTAACTGCAACTGTGCAGTATCCAACAATTAACACTAGTTGCGATATTAGATTATATCGCAATGCTTTCATATATCCCGTCTTACTGTCCATCCTTTTGCTCCCCAGTCTTTCTTCCACATTATAACACAATAAGTTATATTGATACTATTAAAATGATTAAATATCATGCATTAAATCAATATAAATATTGCTTATAATTGCTTTTTAAACTTCCTATAAAGATGGGAACGACTAATACCCAATTGTTCAGAACACATCCTCGCAGAAATTGTACCTGTTCGCCATTTATACAGTATTTCCTCATGATTTAAAGGCAATTCTTTTTCTGGTCTACCAAATGTTACACCTCTTAGTTTAGCTGCTTCTATTCCCTCTTTTTGCCTATCTAAAATGTGATTCCTTTCGATTTCTGCTACAAATGATAGTACTTGTAAAGTTAAATCAGCCACAAATGTACCAAGTAAATCCTGTGCATATGTTGTATCAAGTAGTGGCATATCCAATACTTTGATATTAATATGTTTAGTCTGTGTAATATACTTCCATTGGTCAATAATCTCTTGATAATTCCGGCCTAGCCGATCTATTGAAGTTACAATAATTAAATCACCACTTTTTGCCCTTTTGATTAATTTCTTATACATAGGTCTTTTAAAATCTTTCCCTGATTGTTTATCTATAAAGATATTTTCTTCCCTGACGAATTTTGAAATCGCAAGAATTTGTCTTTCCTCATTTTGCTCTTTCGTAGATACCCTAATATAGCCATATATCCTTTGCTTCATTTCAAATCCTCCTTCATCAAGCAAGACCATCATACTAATTATTTGTCAATTAGTAAGTGTTTAATCTAAAATAATGAAAATACAACTAAAAAAGCATTCTTTTTTTAGAATGCTCTCATTTATTTGAATAAAACAATATGAAATTATCTTTCTTTTCAGTTAACTAACTTTTCTAAATAATATGCTCTTTTATCTTGCGGTACTTGTAAAGCATCCATCGCTTCTTCTGTTGTCAGTTTTAAGGTTTCCATTAGACTTCTGATACTTAATATTAATCTTCTTTCATCGCCTTCGTTCAAACCTTCTACTTTCCCTTCAGTTATTCCAGCTATTTTACCTTCCTCAAAGCCTTCTGTCTTTCCTTTCATTCTCTCTACCTCAAATAATCTCTTCATTGACTCCAACATATTTATCTCCTCCTGATTTTCTTCTATCTCAAATTCTTTCCCCGTTAACTCTCTTAATAATAATGCATTCTCTCT
>JAFXJJ010000031.1 GCA_017532345.1 Erysipelotrichales bacterium | reverse complement strand
TTGTTTTACTAAAATGGCATTATGATTTAATACCTTGATAATCTCAAACATTCCTCTTCCTCCTGACTATGAAACTTTGATAATTTCTTGATTTGCCTTTACATCTCCCAATGTCATTAGAGATAGTTTACTATCATTTTGAAGGTTTGTAAATACTACTACAGTAGCATCGCTCTTCGCATTTTTCTTAACGTAATCTAAATCAAAACGTAATAATGATTGACCTTTCTTAACTTCTTCCATTTCCTTCACAAGAGTTTCAAAGCCTTCACCATTTAATAACACAGTATCAATACCTACATGAATAAGTATTTCTACACCTTCTTTACTTTCAATGCCAATAGCATGCTTAGTAGGGAAAATCATCTTAATAACACCGTCACATGGTGATACTACAGTATTATCTGTAGGAAAAATAACTACACCATCCCCCATCATTTTTTGTGAGAATGATTCATCAGGTGTTTCACTAATTAATTTCATTTCACCACTAAGAGGTGCTACAAAGATATCACTAACTTCTTTAATTTCTTTTTCTTCAATAATTAATTCTTCTTCCTTATGGGCTGAAGGATTTGCGATATAATCCTCTAAATTAGACTTAATAACACTGACACGTGGTCCATAGATAATTTGTACGCCATTACCCTTAAATACTACACCAGCAGCATTAGTAGCTTTTAATATTGTTTCATCTACTTTACTTGCTTCATGAACACTAACACGTAATCTAGTAGCACATGCATCTATATCAGAAATATTATCTAATCCACCAAGGCCTTTTACAATCATAGTACTTAATGAATCATCATTAACTCCTTTAGCTGCATCATTCTTTGCATTAACATCGGCTCTAGTATATAGTTTAGTTTCTTCATTTTCATCTTCTCTACCTGGTGTTTTATAGTTGAATTTTTTAATTAATAATGTGAATACTAAGTAATAAACAACAAAGTATACAGCACCGATAATTATTACCCAAATCCAGTTAGTCTTAGTATTCCCTTGGAGGATACCAAATAATGCAAGGTCAATAAATCCACCAGAGAATGTCATACCTACACCAACATTAAAGATGTGCATAAGCATATATGCAGCACCTGCAAAGATAGAATGGATTACATATAATACAGGAGCAACAAATAGGAATGTGAATTCAAGTGGTTCAGTAATACCTGTAAGCATTGATGTTAGGGCAGCTGATAATAATAAACCACCAGCAATTTGACGCTTCTCAGGCTTAGCGCATTGATACATTGCAAGGGCAGCACCAGGTAAACCGAAAATCATTAAAGGGAATTTACCAGACATGAAGCGAGTAGCTTCTACTGAGAATAAAGTAGTTGATGGGTCAGCTAATTGAGCAAAGAAGATATTTTGAGCACCTTCAACTAATACCCCACCAATTTCGGCAGTACCACCAACTGCTGTTTGCCAGAATGGAATATAGAATACATGGTGTAATCCAAAAGGAATTAATGCACGTTCCATTAAACCATATAAGAATGTACCACCATATCCAGCATTACGAACAACAGCACCTACTGCATAAATACCATTTTGAATATATGGCCATACAAAGAACATTACAATACCTACTACTACATATGTTAGTGCAGATATAATAGGAACAAAACGAGTACCGCCAAAGAACGAAAGTACTTGAGGTAATTCAATCTTATAGAATTTATTGTGTAAATAAGCTACACCTAGACCAACAATAATACCACCGAATACACCCATTTGTAGAGATTCAATACCAACAACACTAGTGATTGAACCATTAGGTAAACTACTACCAATACCAGTGATAGAAAGCATTGCGCTAATAGCTGTATGCATTACAAAGAATGCGATAGCGCCAGATAATGCCGCAACTTCCTTTTCTTTCTTTGCCATACCGATAGCTACACCCATTGCAAAGATAATAGGTAAGTTACCGAAAATAATATCACCACATTGGCTCATAACAGTTAATACAGCATTTAATACTGTACCTTCACCAAGAATAGCGTTTAATCCATAAGCTTCAATCATAGTAGGATTAGTAAATGAACCACCAATACCTAATAATAATCCTGCTACAGGCAGAATAGCGATAGGAAGCATAAAGCTTCTACCAACACGTTGCAAAACTGCGAAAATCTTGTCTTTCATTATTCTTTCCTCCTTTTCCTTTCTTTGGCTAATAAAAATAAAAGGCATTAACCAAAGAAAAACATCCTAATACTAATTAAGACAATTTCTAATAGTTAATGCCTGCTTTACCAGTAACACTCTACACGTGTAATTTACCACATCAATTAGTTTTTTGTCAACTGAATTATGAAAATTTATTTAGTTAATTGAGAAATGATATATAAAGTTGATGTTAGCTAGTATATTTATTAAATAGATGAATTATATTTTATGTAATGACTATCTTTTGTTTATTTATTCATAATGTTCTTAAAGAAATGTGATATAATGAGGATGCGAAATGAGGTGTTATTATGGCTATTTTAGTAACAGGAGGAACTGGTTATATTGGTTCTCATACTTGTGTTGAATTATTAAATGAAGGATATGAGATTGTAGTAGTTGATAACTTCTATAATTCGAAGCCTATTGTTGTTGATCGTATTAAAGAAATAACTGGTAAAGATTTTAAATTCTATGAAGCTGATTGTTGTGACAAAGAAGCTATGGAGAAAATCTTTAGTGAGAATAAAATTGAAGGAGCAATCCATTTTGCAGGATATAAAGCAGTAGGTGAAAGTGTAGCTAAACCTGTAATGTATTATCAAAATAATATTGATTCTACACTTACTTTAATTGAAACAATGGAAAGACATAATTGTTATGTACTTGCATTCTCTTCAAGTGCTACAGTTTATGGTTCACCTAAGACTTGTCCAATCAAAGAAGATTTCCCTTTATCTACTACTAATCCTTATGGTACTACAAAGTTATTCATTGAACGTATCTTACAAGATGTGTATGTATCAAATAATAAATGGAGTATCGCATTACTACGTTACTTTAATCCAATAGGGGCACACAAGAGTGGTTTAATCGGGGAGAATCCTAATGATATTCCAAATAATCTGATGCCATATATTAATAAGGTAGCAGCAGGCGAATTACCAATTCTTCATGTATTCGGTAATGATTATGATACTAAAGATGGTACTGGTGTACGTGACTATATCCATGTTGTTGACTTAGCAAGAGGACACATTGCAGCTCTTCGTAAAATTATGACTCAAACAGGTGTTGAACCATATAACTTAGGTACAGGTAAAGGATATAGTGTACTTGAAATGGTTGAGAATTTTGAAAAAGCTAATGGAGTACCTGTGAAGTATCAAATTGATGCACGTCGTCCTGGTGATATCGCAACTTGTTTTGCGGATGGCACGAAAGCCAAGGAAGAGTTAGGTTTTACTTGTCAGTATGAAATTGATGAAATGTGTAGGGATGCATGGCATTATATTGAAGAAGAAAAGAAACGTAATAAGTAATAAAACCCTGAAATAATTTCAGGGTTTTTAAGTGGATAAATAAACTTTATTATGGTTTATAGATTGATTTAGCGTATTCACTAGGAGATAAATTGAACTCTTTTTTAAATGCTCTAGAGAAATAATGAATACTAGTGAATCCTAATTTTTCAGATATTTCAGAAATTGTATATTTATTTTCTTTGATTAGGATTTTAGCTTTTTTTAATTTAATCTTAGCAATATACTGTTTAGGAGCAACGCCTAGGTTTTTGTTGAATAATTGCTGTAAGAAGCTTCTAGAAATCGAAAACTTTTGGCATATCTGAGCGACTGTAAGTGGTAAATAACAATTATAATTAATATACATAATAATTTCATTTAAGAATTGGTCTTCAAAATTTTGTTGGATAGGAGAATTTGCGATTTTTGTAATCTTCCCATTTTTAGATTGCAACATCTGAATGATAACCTGATTTAAGAAACAAATGCATAACTCTTTTGAATAATTATCTTCTTTATCTGAATATTGAATAAATTCTTGTAATGTGTTGATGATTTTTCTTGAAGAATGGAACACTTGATTATTTAATAAAGCAGGTGTAGAAAAATCCATATCAAAGATAATTGTTAAGTAAGAACAAGCTTCTACTCCATCCATTTTTTGGGTATGAAATTGACCTGGTGAATATAAAAATACATCATGCTGCTTCAAACAATATTCAACACCTTCAACTTCAGTTATTAAATTTCCATTATCAACATATGTTAATTCCCAAAACTGATGTGATTCTCCTTTAAAGGCGTAATTGGCGCTTTTTACTTGATAATAATATACTAGTAATTCATTAATTTTAGTTTTAGGTAAAATAGGGTGATATATGATTTCTTTTCCAATAATTGGAATGATTGAAATAGAGTTTTGATTTTGCGTAAAGATTGTGATAATAGCATTGTGACTAATGCTTAAAAAGTTAAAACAACAATTCTTTTTTAATTTAATGGTATGATGAATTACAAATTGTCCGAATTCCTCGGGAGAGCTTTTTAATGCTACATAAAGCATGGCAATACCATCATCAACACGAATGAATATTTCTTCATTTGTGACAAACAAGGAATTAATAGATTTCTTTTCAATTTTAAGACATTTAGTTTCATAATTCGAGCATTCTTTCGGAAGACTTAAATATGTATCACCATATTTTTGAAAGAAGTAGCTGGAACTTTTTGTAAACATATTATCACCTTCCCTGAATATTATAGGTTATTTTTTGCACAAAGTAAATATTTTTGAGAATTTAAAATACTAAAAAGTACAAAAAAGATTCCTTTTTGGAATCTTCTATAAATCTTTTAAGTTGTTAGCAAGTAAGTCTTTGAATATTTGTTTTTGTTTTTCATCAGTAGTATATTCAATAACTTTATTCATGCATTCCTTAGCATTGTTTAATTGATCATTTGCTTTATAAATGTATGTTTTTTCTAAATAACGAACAGCTTTTTCTTGATCACTACAATCTTCTAAGATGGAATCGATATATGTAATAGTTTTAATATCTTTATCAAGATAAATTTTAATTTCCATTTCATGTTGCGTTTTAATATCTTTATCCATATTATTTTCATCTACAAGAACATTAATTTTTCGAGAAATATTTCTTGCTTCAGTCTTTTTATTAATAGTAATAAAGTATTTGAATACTGTTTGGTAAAGAGATAAGTGTTGAGCACTAGTCATTTTTAAATTTTCCATTTCAGCTAATTGTTCTTTTACTTTCTTTGTATCTGAATGAACAATATAGTAATTCAAACGGAAAAATTCACGATTGTAGATAGGGATTAAGTATTTCACAATAACACTATCTAATTTCTTTGCGAAAGTTTCCTCATCTTCTGTAATTGATTGCATCAATGAGTATGTATATTTTTTTTCTAGTGTTTTTGTTATGATTTGATGTAATAAAAAAGTCCCTAATAAAGTAATAGCTATAATAATATATTTGTTCATAAAAAACCCTCCTTTATTATTATATCATAAAGATAATAGCTTGTCTTTAGTTTTATGGTATTGAGAATTGGGCTGAAGATTATGTCATATTTAAATTAATAAAAAACCTATTATCTCTAATAGGTCAATTAGTTATTATCATTTATCACAACTTCAAATGGCCAATCCATGATTGAACCAAAGCTATACACATCACTATATCCTAAATCAACAAGTTTTTGCGCAGCTTGGTCACATCTTTCTTCGCCACGACTATAAACCAAAATAGTTTCATCTTTATTGACATTCATTTTAGTGATTTCCTCTTCTAAGATTTCAAGTGGGATTGAAACAGCGTTATTAATATGCATTTCTTCGTAGTAATCAGCAACACTAACTTCAATAATTAGACATTTTTCTTTCATAATTGCAACGGCATTCTTTGGCTTGATTTTTGTATATCCTTGGACATTACGTTCCTTGTTTTTTAATCTAACTTTACAAATACGTTTATCAGCAATTAATTGTAATCTTTTTTTGTTGTTTAGATAGTAGCAAAAAATCATTATAATAGCAGCAATTGCAAGAATGATATACATGTATTTAGGAAGGAAGAAATTTAGAATCATTGCCACTGCTAATATTATGAATGTCACATAAGTATACATATTCCATTCAAATTTAGCTTTTGAATCCATGAATCTCATTTCAAACACTTCATTAAATATTTCATCACCATCTTGATGCTCATCACTAATATCGAATTCTATTGGTCTTTTCTTTAACATACTTTATTCTCCTGTCATAACTCAAGTAGAATTATAGCTTATTTTTCTTTAGAGATAAAGTAAAAGGTGATAAATTTTTAATTTACCACCTTAGTGCTGTGTTTAATATAGGCAGCGTATAATTGAGAACATCCTACAATAATAACGACTACTGTAATAATAATGCAAATAGCCCATTCAAATGATTGGAAATTTTCTTGGATTCCAAATACAACTAATAATGCACCTAAAGCAATATAAAGTATTCCTTTAATAATTAAGGAAGTTAGTGGAGATTTGGCAGCCATTTGATGAAAATAACCTTCATCTTTATCTGGTACAAAATTTGGTAATGTAACTAGCGTTTTTAAAAATCTAAAATGGAAGAAGTATTCCATACATATAAAACATATAAAAGCAGCAGCTGAAGCTCCAACAATTCCAAAATTAAGATTATACAAATCAAGAGTATATACTAGTGAGAAAACAATAACTGGAAGAATAAATCTTTTTTGATAAAAGTTTAATTTGTTAATGTCTGCTTTAGTAATAATATATCCTTGCTTTGTGAATACATCATAATATACATCACGACGTTTTTTATCTTTGTAAATATTGAATCCAATAATTTTATCCTGATTAGCCATTATAATTGAGCAACTCCCTTACAATATGTTTGGATAACATTATAATCATCTGCTAGTACAACGATATCAGCATCATAGCCAACACCAAGTTTACCCTTGTGGTCATCAATTCTTAACATACGAGCTGGATTAATAGTACATGAGTTTAATGCTGCATCAAATGGAACTTGTGCTTCTTCTACTAAGATTCTTAAACCTTCATTAACTTTTAATGTACTTCCAGCTAATGAATTAATTTCAGTTAAATGAGCACTTCCATCAGGATAGATTTCGATTTCATGTCCACCGAACATAAATTTACTACCCACTGGATTACCTTTAGCCATCAATGAGTCAGTTACCATAATTGTGTAGTCTCTACCTTTAGTTGCATAATAAATATTTAAAGCAGCTAATGATGAGTGATTGCCATCACAAATAACTTCACCAAATACATCTCTAAATCTAAATGCAGCTCCTACTAATCCATTATTACGATGGTTGAATGGAGTCATACCATTGTATACGTGAGTCATACTTCTAACACCGTTAGCAACAGCTAGTGAAGCTTCTTCATATGTAGCATTTGAGTGACCGATACTTACAACAACACCAGTTTCAGCACAGTATTTAGTTAATGCGAAATCAGGATCGTGTTCAGGTGCCATTGTGATGATTTTGATTAATCCATTTGCTGCATCTTGATAACGTTTAAATTGTTCAATTGAAGGCACAGCAATATGTTCAGGTGGTTGAGCACCTTTGTATTTCATATCTAAGTAAGGTCCTTCAAAATGGATACCTAAAATTTCAGCACCTTTAGGATTAGTTTTATAAACTTCTGCAACATGCTTAACAGCATTTGTTAATACTTCTTCACTTTGAGTGATAGTAGTTGGACATAAACCTGTAACACCTTCTTTAACGATGTTTTCTAACCAAGTTTCTAGTCCACCATCAGTTGCATCATTTGTATCCCAACTATATGCACCATGAGTATGTACATCTAAAAAACCAGGGACAATTCTCGAATTTTCATAATCTACATCAACTGGATTAGTGCCATATGCATAGACACTAGTGATTTTATTGTTTTCTACTTCAAGTTGTGCAGGAATGAATTGATTTGCTATCCAAACTCTTTTACTTTGAATAATCATAAATTTACCTCCGTCTTAACTAATTATTATAATATCATACGTTTAGGGAAAATCATTTGTCATTTTTGGTTTTCCTATTATCTATTTTAACTAATTTGTTGAAATATTACAACTCAAACACTATAATAAAAATGACTAAAAAGGAGGAATAATTATGATTTTTAATTTCACTGAAGAAATGATGGCAAATGCAAGTTCTACTTTTACTGCAACTGAAATCCATCAACAACCATCAACATGGAAAAAAACAATTCAACAAATTAAGGAAAACAAGGAAGGTTTAAAAGCTTTCATCGAACAAGTTACAGGGCAAGAAGACTATGATATTGTTTTAGCAGGTGCTGGAACTAGTGAATTCGTTGGGAATGGGTTATATTCTTATTTAAACAAGAAGACTAATTTCAAATGTAAATCTTATGGTACAACAGATATTGTTGCTACTCCAGAAAATTATTTATCACGTACAAAACCAACTTTATTAATTTCGTTTGGTCGTAGTGGTAACTCTCCAGAATCAGTAGGTGCTGTTGATGCAGCAGAAGTTGTTTGCGACAACTTATATCATTTATTTATCACATGTAACAAAAATGGTGCTTTATCAAAACGTGCAGACCAAGAAAAGAATTGTTATGCAATCAATTTAACTGATGAAACACATGACCAATCATTTGCGATGACAAGTTCATTCTCTAATATGTATTTAGCATGCTTATTATGCTTTGAATTAGATCGTTTAGATGAAGTTTGTGCTGAATTAGAAAGCGTTATTGCTTGTGGCGAAAAATTCGTTGAAGAAGACTTTGTAGTAGCTAAAGAAGTAGTTGATACATATGACTTCAACCGTATCGTATATTTAGGAGCTAATGCATTAAAGGGTATTGCACAAGAAAGTGCTTTAAAGATGCTTGAATTAACTGCTGGTAAGGTAGCTACTATGTATGATACTCCATTAGGATTCAGACATGGTCCTAAATCAATTATTGATGATAATACATTAACAGTTATTTACTTAAGTGATGATGCTTATTCATATCAATATGAATTAGACTTAATTAAAGAAATGAGCGGACAAAGAAAAGGTAACAAAATCTTTGCAGTAACAAATACTGATCGTCCAGAAGTTAAGGAATTAGTAGACTACTACTATTCATTTAATGGTGAAAAGCATAATAATGTACAATTAGCATTAGACTATATTACAGTAGCTCAATGTGTTGCATTATATAAATCATTATCATATGGCATTACTCCTGATAATCCATGTCCAAGTGGAGAAGTAAATCGTGTAGTTAAGGGTGTAATTTTATATCCATATTCAAGATAAAATAGAAAGAGGAATATAATTATGATTGGAATTTTAGTAACAGGACATGGCAATTTTGCAACAGGTATTTCTTCAGCTGTTAAGTTAATTGCTGGTATGCCAGAAAAATATGAAATGGTAGACTTTTTAGAAAGTTATGGTGTTGATGAATTAGCTGCTAAATTAAGTGAAGCTATGGATCGTTTAAGTGATTGCGAAGGAATCTTAGTGTTCTCTGATTTACCAGGTGGTTCACCTTTCAAAACTGCTGTAGAAGTAGGTTTAACAAAATCTAATCGTGTTGAAGTATTTGGTGGTACTAATTTAGGTATGATCATTGAATTATCTATGGCACGTGGATTCATTGAAGATATGGATAGCTTAGTTACTATGGCTTTAAATACTGGTAAAGACCAAGTAGTTCGTTTTGAATTAGTAAAACGTCAAGAAGTTGTAGACGAAGACGGAATTTAGGTAATAGTTTACTGTGGTGGATAGTATAATGTACTGTCCACCACTTTGTTTTAAAAACAGATTTAGTTTTTATGATTTTGGCGAAAACTAAAAAGTGCAAAATGTAACTTAAAAATATCAAAGAAAATCAAATGAAAACGCTATATCATATAGTTGTAAGGTTTTGAATAATTTATTCAAGATAATTACAGTGATATGAAGGGGAGGAGATAATGTATGCCAAATATCGTACTAACTCGTATTGACGAACGTCTAATTCACGGACAAGTTGCTACACAATGGTGTGGAGTAATTGGGGCTAACTTAATTCTTGTTGCGAATGATGACGTTGCGAGCAATACACTTCGTCAAGGTTTAATGGATATGGCTGCTCCAAGTTACGCTCAAACATGTTACTGGACAATCGAAAAGACTATTGCTACTATCCATAAAGCTTCTGACGCACAAAAAATCTTTATCGTGTGTGACAACCCTACTGATGTATTAAAATTAGTAGAAGGTGGAGTACCAATTAAAAAATTAAACATTGGTAACATGCACATGCATGACGGAAAACGTCAAGTTGCAACTTCAGTTGCAGTAGATGACAAAGACGTTGCTGCTTTCAAGAAACTTCAAGAGCTTGGAGTTGAATTAGAAATCCGCCGCGTTCCTGATATCGCTGCTGAAGATGTAAGTAAATTATTCAAATAAAAATTAAATTTTTAAAAGGAGAACGACAATGCAAGTTATTTTATTAGCAATCGCTACATTTATTTTTGCAATTGACCAATTCTCATTAACTGAAACTATTTACCGTCCAATGATTGCTTGTCCTATCATCGGTCTTATCTTAGGTGACTTACAAACAGGATTAGTAATTGGTGGTACTTACGAATTAATGATGGTTGGTAACATGCCTGTTGGTGGTGCTCAGCCTCCAAATGCAGTATTAGGTGCTGTAGTTGCGATGGTATTCGCAGTTAAAGCTAACATGGACGTTAATACTGCTTTAGGTACTGCTGTTATTTTCTCATTATTCGGTCAATACGCAGTAACATTAACATTCACATTCATGTCTGGTATGATGGCAAAAGCTGACAAAGCTGCTGCTGATGCAAACCCTGCTGGAATCACTCAAGTTAACTTAATCTCTATGGGTCTTTTAGGTTCATTATTCGCTGTATGTGCTGTATTAGCTTACATCGGTGGTGAAGCTATGGCTGCTCCAATGGCTGCATTAAAAGACAACTTATCATGGTTATTAGGTGGTTTAGGTGCTGCTGGTGGTATGATGCGTAACGTTGGGTTCGCTGTATTATTAAAAATCATGTTATCTAATGACCTATGGGGAATCTTCCTTGCTGGTTTCGCTGCTGCTGCAATTTTAGGTAACATCCCAGCTACAGCTGGTGCATGTTTAATCTTAGTTGCATTCATCGGTGTTGCTATCGCAATCAATGATTTCAACGTAAGTTTAAGAATTAAAGAAAACGCTGGAAACGGAGGTATGAGTGATGGCATCTAATGCAACATCTTATAAGGATTTAACTCCTGCTGCTAACCTTGATCAAGGTACATTAAACGCAATGGTATGGCGTTCTTTAAACCTTCAAGCATCTTTCAACTATGAACGTATGCAAGCTGCTGGTTGGTTATGGGGTATCTTACCAGGATTAGAAAAAATTCATACAAACAACGAAGACTTAAGTCTTTCTATGGAACATAACTTAGAGTTCTTCAACACTCACCCATTCTTAGTAACATTCGTTATGGGTATCGTTCTTTCATTAGAACAACAAAAAGCTGACATCAATACAATCCGTGCGGTACGTGTTGCTGCTATGGGTCCTTTAGGTGGTATTGGGGATGCTATTTTCTGGTTCGCTTTAGTACCAATCACTGCTGGTATCACTGCTAACTTAGCAATCGCTGGAAACATCGTTGGTCCACTTCTATACTTATTAATCGTATTCGGTGTTCAAATGGCATTACGTTTCTGGTTAATGAACTGGTCTTACAAATTAGGTACTAGTGCTATCGGTATCTTAACTAAAAACGCTAAAGAATTCACTCGTGCTGCATCTATGTTAGGTGTATTCATCGTTGGTGCTTTAACTTGTAACTATGCTAACATCAACTTAGGAATGACTATTCCTAATGGTGAATCTGTTATCGACGTTCAAGGTTTATTAAACGGCGTTTTACCTGCTGCTTTATCATTAGCTGCTACATTAGGTTGCTACGTTTTAATCAAAAAGAAAAACTGGTCTGCAACTAAATGTATCCTTATGTTATTAGTAGTTGGTATCGTTGGTTGTGCTCTTGGTATCTGGGCTGGTGACTATACTTCATTAATCCCTGTTCCATGGCATGCTTAATCGCATAAAATTATTAAACTCTGAACCTTCAATGGGGAAGCATTTGCTTCCCTTTTTTTTGCATTTTTCAACAATTCGTTTGTAATAAATAGTTAAGATATGTGATAATCAGTATTTTCGTGATAAAATAGAAATATATTTTTGGGAGGTAATTATGAACACAAATCCATTAAAACAAATTGTTGTAAAACAAAAAGCAGGTGAGCATGTAGGGATTTATTCATGTTGCAGTGCTAATAATTATGTAATTGAAGCTGCAATTGAAAGAGCAAAAAGAGACAATGCTCCAGTGCTAATTGAATCTACTGCAAACCAAGTAGATCAATTTGGTGGTTATACTGGTATGAAACCAATTGATTTCAGTAATTTCGTTAAGTCTATTTGTGAGAAGTGTGATTATGACTTTTCTCGTATTTTCTTAGGTGGAGACCATTTAGGACCTTTAACATGGACTCATTTACCTGAAGCTGAAGCGATGAAAAATGCTGAAGATTTAATTCGTAGTTATGTATTAGCTGGATTCACTAAGATTCACATTGATACATCTATGAAGGTTGCTGATGATAATCCTAATACTCGTTTAAGTGATGAAACCATTTCAAGACGTGGTGCTCATTTAGCACGTGTTGCAGAAGACGCTTATCAAGAATTATTAAAAACTAATCCAGATGCTGTTAGACCAGTTTATGTTGTTGGTAGTGAAGTTCCAATCCCTGGTGGAGCAACAGGTGCTACTGTTGATGCTGGTGTACAAGTTACTAAAGTTGAAGATATGAAAGCAACAGTAAAAGCATTTGAAGAAGCATTCATCAAAGAAGGTTTAGAAGAAACTTGGAAAGATGTAATCGCTGTTGTTGTACAACCAGGTGTAGAAGAAAAAGATGCTGGATGTACTGAATATAATCGTGAAAAGGCAAAAGAATTAATGGCTGCAATTAAGGATTATCCTAATTTAGTATTTGAAGGACATTCAACTGACTATCAAACTAAGATTAAATTAAAAGAATTAGTTGAAGATGGTGTTGGTGTATTAAAAGTAGGACCAGGATTAACATTTGCTATGCGTGAAGGTCTGTTTGCTTTAGCTCACATTGAGGAGGAAGCATTTAAAGGTACTGATGTTGAACTAAGTCATTTAATTGATGTATTAGAAGAAGTAATGTTAGAAAAACCAGATAAATGGGCTAAATATTATACAGGTAATGATAATGAACTTCGCATTAAACGTAAATATTCATTCTCTGACAGATGCCGTTATTACTTACCAAATGAAAGAGTGCAAAATGCTATCTCTACATTAATGAGTAACTTAAGAAGTTTACCAGAAGTACCATTAAATTTAATGAGTCAATTTATGCCAATTCAATATACAAAAGTACGTGAAGGCTTGTTAGTAAATGATCCAGAAGCATTAGTTAAGGATCGTGTGGTAAATACTATAGATGAATACTTATATGCTACACATCAAGAAAAACTATAAGATATAAATAATAAAAAGAAGATGAATGTTTAAATTATGCATGATTCTCGTAAGGTATATACAAAAAATATTATGTAACAATTAATTAGAAAGCTGATACAAGTTATCAGCTTTTTGTATGAATTAAAGTCTAGTTATTTATAACTAGTGAGAGTGTAATATACATGGTATAATGAGTTAAAGAATAAATGAAAAGAGGTATATGTAATGAAATTTGGTGTGATTGGGACAAACTTTGTATCTGATTTCTTTATGGAGGGTGCAAAATGTGTAACTGAATGTGAAGTTGTTGCAGTTTGCGACATCTTGGAAGAAAAAGTAAATGCTTTTAAGGAAAAGTATAATATTCCATATGGCTTTACTTCATATAAAGATATGGCAGAAGCTAATTTAATAGATGCAGTTTATATTGCGGTACCAAATGGATTGCATCATGAAATTGCGAAATATTTCTTAGAAAGAAAGATTCCTACATTCTGTGAAAAGCCATTAGCAAGTAATGCTAAGGAAGTTAAAGATTTAATTGAAACAGCTAAAAAGAATAACGTTTATTTCCAAGAAGGTTTAGTATCTTTATTTGGTCCTAACTTTAAGATTGTGAAAGAAAATTTGGGATTGGTTGGAAACTTACGCCAAGTAAACGTTAATTTCTCTAAATATTCAACTAGATATGATGCATATTTACGTGGTGATAATCCAACAACATTCCGTGCAGACTTATCAAATGGGGCAACAATGGATTTAGGTGTTTATTGTGTAGCACTAGTAGTTGGTTTATTCGGTAAACCTAAGAAGATTTTAAGTACAGCATCGTTAGTAGAAACAGGTGCTGATGTTGCTGGTTCTAGTATTTATGATTATGGTGATTTTGTTGCTTCATTAAGTTATTCAAAGGTATGTGATGCAAATCCATTATGCGAAATCTGTGGTGAACTAGGTACCATTCGTGTGGATCATCCAAGCTTACTAAATAGTGTTACATTTACTGATCGATTAAAGAAAGAAACACGTTCAATTGGAGTAGAACCAAACTATAATTTCTCTTATGAAGTTAGTGAAATGATTTCTCAAGTTAAAGCTGGAAAAACAGAATCCGAAAGTGTTCCATTACAATTAAGTAATGATATTCATGAAGTATTAACTGAAATGAGAAGACAATCAGGTATTGTGTTCCCTGCTGATAAATAAGCAAAAAGCCACTAACAAGTATTGTTAGTGGCCTTATTTATGAAAATATATGAAAATTTTGCCACATTCTAAGAAAACACTTTCATTAATGTAAAAAATATGATATAATTTTTCATATAAGTTCTTAGGGAGTGATTATTATGAAGAATGAATTAGAAAAGAAGTATGGTTTGGCTACGGCAATATGTATGGTTGTAGGTATTGTTATTGGGTCTGGGGTATTCTTCAAGGCAGAAACTGTACTTATTAGAACAGGCGGGAATATGCCCGCTGGAATACTAGCTTGGATTTTTGTAGGTTTAATTATGGTGGTTTGTTCGAATGTATTTGCGAATATGGCAAATCGTTATGAAAATGCAGCAAACTTAGTGGATTATGGTGAAGCCGTTTTAGGTGAAAGATATGGATATAATATTGGCTGGTTCATGGCAACTATATATACACCTGCATTAGCATCAATTCTTGCATGGGTAAGTGCAAGATATACGTGTGCATTACTTGGCTGGGATGCAGCTAGTGGTGCTTGTATGACAATTTCAGCTCTTTATATGTGTGGTAGTTTTGCTTTAAATGCGTTGTCTCCCAAATTAGCAGGTAAATTCCAAGTTTCCACTACTTTTATTAAAATGATACCATTAATACTAATGGCATTAGTTGGTACTTTTGTAGGTCTTACAAAAGGTGGATTCACAGTATCAATGCAAAGTGTAGAATCAACCGTACCTTTTATGGAAGGATTAACAGGAGCAGTTGTTTCAGTAGCTTTTGCATGTGAAGGATGGATATTAGCTACTTCTATAAATGGCGAATTAGTAAACGCAAAACGTAATATGCCATTGGCATTATTTGTAGGTTCATTAATTGTTGCTGCAACATATTTATTATATTACATCGGTATTAATGGTGTAGTTAGTGTACAAGAATTAATGACTTTAGGTGAAAATGGTGTTCGTATTGCTTTCCAACGTTTATTTGGTGAAAGTGCTGGTACATTAGTATTTGTGCTTATTGTAATATCATGCTTAGGTACACTAAATGGATTGACGCTTGCCAATGTTCGTGGAATGTATTCTATGGCATCGAAAGGGCATGGTCCAAATCCGAAGTTATTCCAACAAGTTGATGTGGTTACAAATATGCCTACTAACTCAGCAATCATTAGTTTATTATTATCAGCATTCTGGTTATTATATTTCTATGGAGTTGCATTGGGTGGTGGATGGTTTGGTAAGTTCAGTTTCGATAGTTCAGAGCTTCCAATCGTTACATTATATGGTATGTATATTCCAATGTTTATTAATTACATGAGGATTAATAAAGAGGCATCGGCATTTAATCGATTCATAATGCCTGCACTAGCAACAGTAGGAAGTATATTTATGATTCTCTCATCTTTCAAAGCATATGGTATTTCAACTGTTTTCCATTATTTAATAGTATATGCAGTATTCATGATTGTTGGTAATATCTTCTACAAAACAAAACCAAATAACAATTAGGCAGCTAGTCTCTAGCTGCTTTTCTTCTGTATGGTACTATTGACATACCTAGTATTACTAGGTATAATATGCATAGATAATCTAGGTATAGGAGGTAATCATATGGCAGTCGATAAAGGATATATGTCTGGTAGTTCTCAATTACTTGTTTTAAGTGTTTTAAAAGAAAAGCCATGTTATGGATATGAGTTAATTAAAACTTTGAAGAATCAATCAAATAATGTATTTGATATGCAAGAGGGTACATTATATCCAATTCTTCATAAATTAGAGAATGAAGGTTTAGTATGCTCATCTAAGCAAGAGGTAGCAGGTAGAACTCGAAAAGTTTATTCGGTCACTGATAAGGGGTTAAAGGTGCTAGAGAAAGAAAAAGAAGAGTGGAAGGAGTTTTCATCAGCAGTTAATCAAGTCCTAGCTTTTGGGAGTATGTAGTATGAATAAGCAAGAGTATTTAAATGTTGTTAGAAAACAAATCCATTTCTTCCTCGATCGTGATAGTATAGAGGAAGAATTAAGTAGTCATTTAAGTGAAAGCATTGCTGATTTGATGGATGAGGGTTTACCAAAAGATGAAGCCGAACAACTAGCGGTTAAACAAATGGGAGATCCTATAGAAGTTGGTAAACAATTGAATCAAGAACATCATCCTGTACTAGGATATTTATGGTTAGCATCTAATGTGGTATTGGCACTTCTAGCCGTACCAACTATTGTAACGTTGATTAGTTTTGCTTATGGGGCATATAATATGCTGACACCAGCTGTAATGGGAAATGCTGTAGAAATAGTTAGTGTTAATTATGAAAGAATAACACCAACGCATAGAATTCAAATTGATAATGTTTGTGTGAATGAAGAAGGTAGATACTATTTGACATATCGTGCATGGACAAATTGGGAATACAGTCGTGCTGGGTGGTCAACAGATAGTATTCGAGTAATTAATGATGATGGTACTTATTTAGGTGGCTCAAGCTATAGTTCTTCTAGCTTTTTAGGAAAATATGGTTATACAAGCTTTGAAATGCCCAGTGACGGTATTATCAATGTGATATTTCGTGATGGGGAAATTGTAGAGTTAGAATTGGAGGGCTTTAAATAATGAAAAGAGAAAGAAAGCTATTTCGTAATATCATTATTATCAGTGCCCTTCTATATGTATTCTATTATTTTGGTGGATATTATATATCGAAAGAACAATGTATCAAAGAGACCATGCGTTCCTTGTATGTAAAGGAAGATAATGTTATCATGGAGATTCAAAATGATAATGCCATTCGTACATTAGTAGTTGATGATAACGTTTCTTCATTATCGGTTATTGGCACGAAGAAGGTTGGTCCATTCTATCATACCGCGAGCTGTTCAACAGGCATGAAAATGAAAGATGATGAAAACTTCTCAATATATTCAAGTTACGACTCAGCTAATGGGTTAACTAGCTTTGTATATCGAAATAATAAAGGTGTTGCGTATATTGAGTTAACTTTAGATAATGGTACTACTACAGTACTTGATGATTGGCATGAAGACTTTGCAGGTGCTATTGTTGATACTGATGATATATATGGTATATATCGTGCATATGATGAAAATGATGTATTGATTGAGGAAAAGGAATAGTAAAAAATAAATAACCGATCAAGTTAAAAGGGTGTATAATGATTTAGAGGTGATGATTATGCATAACAGCTATGGCTTTGATACAGTTAAGGAATTATTTAGTGAATTAGCACGTAATATAGATGGGACTTTACTAACAAGTGAGAAATTTGAAATGATGAAGGTTATTAAGGATGATGTGATGGTAGAATATCAGTTTGGTGATCAAGATGATTACTTTATGTTTGTATTTGCCACTCCACTAAACTTTGGATATCGTAAGTTTAGTATCAGCAATCATAAGCGTGTACTTGATAAGTTAGCATCAATCTTTACGATTGGTGATAGAGTAAAATCAATATCTGATTATTATGTGTATAGTGATGAGAATGAGAATACTATCAAATTATTAGAGGCTGTCTTAAATGATTTTGAATACAAAGATTGTTTAGTAAATCTCAAGAACTGGACGATAGAATATGAAAATAATACATTAATTGTTTATCTTCAAAAAAGTGTAGAAGCAATTTTTGGAGATAAAGTAACTAGTGAAGAATTGATTCAAGTATATGAAATTTTAAGAGATACAAAAAGAACTATTGAATTTCACGTGAATAGGATATAAATAGCTTAATTTAAGGTTCGTATTTTGATTGAATACGAGCCTAATAAATAGAGAAATTATATATTTATTAGGTGTTTTTGTAAGCGTTTTTTGTCGGTATGTGATATCCTTGTAAGTCTCACGTAAAATGTTTGTAAAGTACAAAAAATGGCTTGAAATAAGCATTTTTTTGAATATACTGGTAGTAGGTTAATAGGGAGTAGCTACACTGAAAATGTGGGTATAGTTCGTCATTCCGATGTAAACATCCGGACTATACATAACCATCATAATGGTTAAGGCGAGACTGAACCTTAGGAAGGGACATCTTGCTTTTTTTGTCGTGCAAGATACAAAAGAGGATTTATGGCATTAACAGGAATTTTATTTGCAATTATGTATTGCTGCTTATTTGTACTATCTGATAAGCGTCATATTGTTGCAGCTATTGGTGCAGCTGTATTCATTTTATCAGGTCGTATTTCATTCACAGAGGCGATCTTCGCAATCGATTACAATGTATTATTAATGATTGCTGGTTCAATGGGACTTGTATATTTCTTTATTGAATCTAAGATGCCTAACTTAATTTCAGACTGGGTATTAAGCAAATTAAACAATGCTTGTGCAGTTATTGTTGCACTTGCTTTATTATCTGGTATCATTTCAGCGTTCATCGATAATGTTGCTACTGTATTAATGATGGCTCCTATCGCATTAAGTGTTGCTGAACGTTTAAATATTTCTCCAGTACCTATCGTTATCGCAGTTGCAGTTTCATCTAACTTACAAGGCGCAGCTACATTAGTAGGGGATACTACTTCATTATTATTAGCTAGTGCTGCTGATATGGATTTCTTTGATTTCTTTGTTTATAACGGAAAAATGGGGATGTTCTTCGTTGTTCAAGCGGGTGCTATCGTGTCATGTATTATTCTTTGGTTCTTATTCCGTGATAAGAATGATAAGGTTGAAGCACGTGAATTAACTAAGGTTGAAGATATGGCTCCAACATATGCATTAGTGGCGATGTTAGTTATCTTAATTTGTTGTTCATTCTTACCTAACAAACCAGCTCTTACAAATGGTATTGTATGTTTCACTCTTTATGTAATCTTAGCTATTTGGGAAACAGTTAAGACTAAGACTAATCAATTTGCTGCGAGTGCTAAGGATATTGACTTCAATACTTTAATGGTATTAAGTGGTGTATTCATCGCAATTGCTGCAGTTGAAAAGAATGGTGTTCTTCAATTAGTTGCTGATACTTTCGCTAACTTAGGTGGTGGAAATGTATTCATTCTTTATTCATTAATCTTGTGGGCTAGTGTTATTATCTCTGCATTCATTGATAATATCCCATATGTAGCTGCAATGTTACCAGTTGTATCATCTATGTCAACTACTCTTGGCATTGATCCTACATTACTATACTTTGGTTTATTATGTGGTGCTACATTAGGTGGTAACTTAACTCCTATTGGTGCTTCAGCTAATATCACAGGTATTGGTATTCTTACTAAAGCAGGTCATGAAGTATCAAATAATGACTTCTTTAAGATTGGTATCCCATTCACATTATCAGCTGTAACAACTGGCTATATTATGTTATGGATTTTATGGGGGATGTAATTTACTTAATGAATATAAATTAAAGCTACAGACAAATGTTTGTAGCTTTTTAATTTATTAATAATTATTTAAATTGAAAAATCGTTATAGGAATTCATTAATATGTGTGGTATTATTTACGTGCATGTTTTTTAGATAGTTGGTAATAATTAAACGTGAGGTGATTATATGCGCTATGTGAAAAAGAAAAGAAGAAGACATCTTAATGTACCTTTTGTTACTGATTTAGTAATGTTACTAGTATTAATAGGTGTATCAATATTTTGTTTATTAAAGGTTAGTGCTCTAGGGCTATTACCTAATTTATATATAGTATTATTATGTTTATTTAGTGTTGTTGTATGTTTAATATATGCGATATTAGCACTTATTAAACAGAACACATTATTCCGTGTTATTAAAAGTATCTTTGCAGTATGCTTAATTATTGGTTCTGTGGTGATTTCATCATCGGTTAGTATTGTTGATGAAGCAATCGATGATGTATTAGAGATGCCAGAGTCATATGATGAATATGTAACGATTGTGGCGCGTAAGGACAGTGGTATTGTGCGTGTTGAGGATTTAGTTGGTAAACGTATTGCTGTGCAACGTAGTGTTGATACTGAGCATATGGAATTAGCGATGAATGAATTATCTAAGCTAGGTTTAAATGAAGAAGAAAACTTCTATTACTATGAAGATTATGCTTCAGCTATTAAGAATCTATACGATGGGTATATGAGTGCAATAGTAGTTAGTGAAAACTATCGTGAGATTATTGAAGAAAACTACGATGATTTTACTGAGCTTACTAGTCGTATTGAAGCATATGTAGTGACTATCCCAGTAACTACAATAACACAAGATATTGATATTACTAGTAATGCCTTTACTGTTATGATTAGTGGTATTGATACAGTAGGGAAACCTACATTAAGAGAAAATAGTGATTCAAATATGCTAGTGGTAGTTAATCCATTATCTAAAACAATCACGATGTTATCGATACCAAGAGATGCTTTAATGCCTAATGCATGCTTAGCTTATAAAGATGATAAGCTAACACATACTGGTAGACTAGGCATTGATTGTACAATTAAAACATTAGAGAATTATTTTGATATCAATATAGATTATTATGCCCGCATTTCATTTTCATCGGTTATTGATGTAGTTAATACCTTAGGTGGTATCAATGTCAATGTACCAATGGATTTCTGCGAAAGACCGGCTAATCGTAGCTATGAGAAGAAAGATATTATTTATGTGAAGAAGGGTCAACAAGTACTTAATGGTGAGAAAGCATTGGCTCTTGCAAGACATCGTAAAACTGTAAGTAATGGTGATGTAGGTAGAGCCTATAACCAACAATTAGTAGTGAATGCGATGATTAAGAAGGTACTTCAACCTTCATCATTTAGTAAGATTGATGATTTAGTGCAAGTAGTTGGTGATACCGTACAAACTAACTTTACGAAGAAAGAAATCTATTCCTTTGTGAATGCCTTTATTGAAAATCCTACTGATTGGACACTGTCTAATAATGTTGTAGCAGGATTAACAGGCTTCAGTGAAGTGGCTACAATTCCTGGTAGAGAAGTAAGTATTATTAATTTGTCAGATGAAGAAGTAAGTCGTGTTAAGTATATTGTTAAGAATGCTCAAAGTATGGATTTATCTGAACTTACATTTACTATCAATGATTTAGAAACATCATCAAATGAAGTTGCATCAGAAGGTGAAACTGAAGGTGCTACAGGTAGTGATAGCTGCCATTTAGATTAATAAAGCTGCGAATAAACGCAGCTTTTATTTTAGTTCATATTCAATTGATTGTTCGTTTGAGTTACTGATGACATGAGCAATAGCACCGTTAATAATTGGTATCATTGGAGGTACATGACCTGTATCAAATTCAGTGATGATTGGTACATTATATTCCTTCAGCATATCAACAGCTATATCAGTATGCGTATAATCAAAGGCAGGCTCAGGATTATTAGCTCTACCAATAATAAATCCTTTAATATGATTAAACCACTCACATTCCTTCAGCTTCCATAAAGTGCGACGAACTCCCATAGGACTTAAGTCGCATGCCTCAAAATAGAATAAGATGCCGTCATCTTTATATTTCTCACAAAATGCTCTCATATTATCATATGGTGTACCACATATAGTATCAAGACAATCTAAGCATCCACCAATGATTCTACCTCTAATATCAACACTCTCTCCACCTAGTGCATTTATCCATTTTGTATCAGTATCATAGTTATAACTAGCCAGTGGCTTTTCATATTTCATATCTACGCGTTGACATTTAGAATAAGCATAGAACTTTAGTTTCTCACCCTTTAATAATGCGTATGTATCCATTATCGCATCATCCCATCTATATGCACCAAAGTCAGTTATATTAATACCATAGATACTAGCCACATCACAGATGGTAGTTAAAGGAAAGCAGAAATTAGTATTATCACTATAGCCCATAAACCATTTAGGCTTCGCATTCTTAAGTGTATCATGATTCAGTAATCCTTGGATTTCAACCATTAGTTCTCCACCTGCAACACTAATTAATAAATCATTATCATCAGATACATAGAATTCTTCTAATTCTTTTGTGCTTATATTTGCTGAATGAATAAAATCAAAGACATGTTCTACAGGCTTCATAGTATAACCTAATTCCTCAAACTTTTTGATAGCCATATCATATTTATCACGATAAGGAGTACCATATATTCCAAAGCTAGGTGCTACTAAACCGATTGTACCTTTTTCTTTTAAAAATTCTGGATATTTCATATCTAATTCCTCCTTCTTATATTATAATATAAATATAGCTATTTAGGAGGTATTTTATGAAGGCAATGATTATTTCTGATATTCATGGATCACTTACATGTTTAGAGGATGTACTTAAATATTATGATGAATTTGGTTGTGAGAAGTTATTAATTCTAGGGGATGAGTTATACCATGGACCACGTAATTCAATTCCAGAGGGCTATGATTGTAAAGGCGTAGCTGCTAGATTAAATGGCATGAAGGATGTGATTGTGGCATGTCGAGGAAACTGTGAAGCTGAGGTTGACCAAATGATGCTTGAGTATCCTTGTATGGCAGATTATGAATTAGTAGAAATCAATGGTAGACGAATTATGCTGAGTCATGGACATTTATTTGATGAAATGAGGTTACCTAGACTACCATTTGAAATCTATTTAAGTGGGCATACTCATGTACCTGTATTAAAAAAGGAGAATAATATTGTATTCTGTAATCCAGGTAGTATCACATTCCCTAAGGAAGATACACCTAAATGCTTCGGTATCATTGATGAATCATCAATTACGGTATATAAAGTAGAAGATAAGAGTGTGTATTTACAAATGGAATTAGAATAATAAATTATTAAAGATGTTGTTAATAAAGAAGCTATGATAGCTTCTTTTATTTATTTTTGAAACCTAGTTATCAATAATAAATTTTCAGATTTTTAAAATGTCTTTTATTTTATGAGATTAGTGGTATAATTCATGTGAAAAATATAACAAACTCTCATAGTGGTGAGAGTTTAGGAGGCATTTATGAAAGAAGATTTAATTCCAATTGGGAAGATGTCAGCAATGAATCACATCTCAATCGCTACACTTCGTTTATATGATGAGAAAAACTTATTGAAACCACGTTATATTGACCAACAAACAGGTTATAGGTATTATGATATTCAACAAAATGCTAGGTTAGATTTAATTGCATATATGAAAGAATTAGGTATGAGTCTATCTGAAATATCAGAAGTTCTCAAGAGAGGCGATGTTGAGGCGATTGAAGATATATTAGTACGAAAAAACGATCAAATATATGAACAAATTCAAGAATTAAAAGAAAGAAGAGATGCAGTAAAAAGGGCTATTATGTCACTTGAAAGATATCGTAAATCGCCAACAACTGGAACATTAGTATTAGAATTTATTGATCGTCGATATATATGGGGATTGCCATGTAGCGAAAATTTTTATGATGGTGATATAAAGGATTATGAGAGAGTTTTGTTTAAATTTAGAAATGCGTTATCAGAGAATAACTTTAATCATATTCATACATTTAATGTTGGGACTAGTATTGATAAGAATGATTTTATTAATGGTAATTTAAAAGCAAAGGATATTTTTATATTTACTAAAAATCATGACAAAACGAAGCTCCAAGTAATTGATAGCGGAATGTTTGCTTGCATTTATCTTGATAATTATGATGATGAAATTGAATATGCTAATAAATTAAGAGATTTTTGTATTGAAAACAATTATCAAATAGCAGGTGATTATATATGTGAAGTGATGACTGAATTTAATGTCTTTGATAGTAATCAGAGAAACATGTTTATGCGATTACAAATACCAGTTAAATTTTCATAAAATATTTTTTTCACAAAGCTATTGACTCTACACTGACATGAGAGTTTATACTAAGAATAGTTAAGAACAAATATGTTCAGGAGGAATCATAATTATGGAAAAAATTAAGGTTGTGCAATATGGATGCGGAAAGATGGCTAAATACACTTTACGCTATTTATATGAGCATGGTGCGCAAATCGTTGGTGCAATCGACGTTAATCCAGAAGTAGTTGGTATGGATGTTGGTGATTTTGCTGGTTTAGGTGTTAAGACTGGTGTGGTTATTTCTAGTGATGCTGATAAAGTATTAGATGAATGTGATGCTGATGTAGCAATCGTTACATTATTTAGCTTCATTGGTGATATTTACGAGCATGTTGAAAAATGCGTATCTCGTGGAATCAATGTAATCACAACTTGTGAAGAAGCAATTTATCCTTGGACTACAGCAGCTGCTCAAATCAATAAATTAGATGCATTAGCTAAGAAAACTAACTGTACAATTACAGGTTCAGGTATGCAAGATATTTTCTGGATTAATTCTGTAGCTATGGTAGCTAGTGGATGCCATAAATTAACTAAGATTAAAGGTGCTTACAGCTATAACGTAGAAGACTATGGATTAGCATTAGCAGAAGCTCATGGATGTAATTTAACTCCAGCAGAGTTTGAAGAAAAGATTGCTCATCCAGAAGTATTCGAACCTTCATATGCATGGAATGCAAGTGAAGCATTAGCTAATAAACTTGGATTAACAATTAAATCAATTACTCAAGAACATAAGCCATATATTATTGATGAAGATATTTACAGTGAAACTTTAGGCGCAACAATCAAGGCTGGTAATTGTATCGGTATGTCTGCAGTTGTAACTATTGAAACACTACAAGGCATTACAATTGAGGAAGAAACAATTGGTAAAGTATATGGACCAGATGATGGTGATATGTGTGACTGGTGGTTAACTGGTGAACCTAATACAGAGTTCCACGTAGTTAAACCTGCAACAGTTGAACATACTTGTGCTACTATCGTTAACAGAATTCCTTCATTAATTAAAGCTCCAGCTGGTTATGTAACATGTGATCAATTAGAAGCTCATCCATACTTAACATATCCAATGGAATTCTATAAATAATTAGATAATAAGTTAAGAGCTACCCTATAGGGTAGTTCTTTTATGTTGTTGCATATAACTAATTTTAAGACTTTAAATTGACACGTATATCACATCGTGTTATATAGTAACTATAGATATCGGGGGATATTAATAATGAAAAAGATAATTATTATTTTGATGGTATTAATGCTTTGTGGCTGTTCGAATAGTGTGGCAATTACTGAACCGAAGGAAATATGGTTAGCTACAGATATACATTATATGTCTGAATTAATGCACAACAATACAGATGTTTTCACTACATTGATGGAAAGCTCTGATGGTAAGCTAAGTGAATATTCTGATGATATATTCGACAGCTTTTTAAATACCGTTATAGAGAATAAACCTGATGCGTTAGTATTAGCTGGTGACCTTACATTTAATGGTGAGAATTTCAATCTAATTGAAATTGCTGCGAAACTTGCAGTTGTTGAAGAACAAGGAATACCAGTATTAGTAATACCAGGAAATCATGATATTGAATATCCATACGCATATGTATTTATTGATGAAAAGGTATATACAACACAGCAGATTACAGAGCAAGAATTTAAAGAATTATGTGGTGATTATGGATATAATGAAGCTATTTCTAAAGATGAATCATCCTTTAGTTATGTATATGCATTGAGTGATAATCTATGGTTAATGTTTATTGATACGAATACAGTAGCTAGTCCCAATGCAGTAAGGGATGAAACATTAGTGTGGGTAGAAGAACAATTAAAGGAAGGTATCAAAGTGTTATCTATTACACATCAAAATGTCTTAGATGTTAGTAGCTTATTCCCCTATGGCTTCTCTATCACAAATCGCGATAAACTAGTTGAATTATTTAATACATATGGTGTGGAGTATAACTTTAGTGGACATTCACATATTCAAACAACAATAAAGTCAGATACATTAATTGATTATGTAACTGGTAGTCTAACAGTATCTCCACTAAACTATGGGATTATCAATGTAAATGAAGATTCATCAGTTAATTATCAAGTGAATCATGTAGATATACTTAATGAAGAAGCAAGAGAGCGTTTTATCTCTGTGACAAGATCTAAAACTGCAGAGGAGGTTAATACATTATCACTAAGTGATGAAATCAAAGAAGCAATGATAGATTATGCAGTAGAAATTAATATATACTACTTTGCAGGAGATAAAGATACATTAGTTGAACTATCTAAGCGTAGTGAATTAAATCTATGGAAAGAACATGGTAGTGCTACCTTCTGGGGCTTATATTTAAATAGTATATTAGAAGAATTAGAGTAAAGAATGTTTCTAGTGAAGCATTCTTTTTTCTAAACTAGCAGTTGAAGGATTTAGAAAATACCCATATTTCAATACAATTGTTTATTTACGATATTACGCTATAATAAACTTGTAATTACAAGGAGATATCATATATGGTTAATCAACAATATGTAGCAGAACAAATTAGCTATTATCGAAAGAAGAAGCACTTAACGCAAGTACAATTAGCAGAGCGTTTAAATATCACAGCACAAGCAGTGAGTAAATGGGAAAGAGGAGAATGTCTTCCAGATACTGCGATTCTATTAGATTTGGCGAATGTTCTAGAAACTACAGTAGACAATTTATTAAATGGAGGAAGAATAATTATGGAATATACAGATCGTATTGATGTAGCAGAAATAATTGATGCCATGAATGGTTTTAAGAAGCTTAAGAAAGCATTAGGGAAAGATAATTATATGTATCGTATTATTATGGATGCTTTAAATGAAAAGATGAATAGTGATATTGAATCATGCTTTGAAAGTGAATATGAAACAGAAATGATGTATGCGGAAGCAATTGTGCAGAAAATAGAAACTGGATCATACATTGATTTAGATGAAATACGTAAATATATTAAGCATAAAAAATGGCAAGATATAATTACTAGTTATGCAAACAAACATGGTATTCAATAAGCAATAGAAGAATATACTTTACGAGGTATATTCTTTTATTTATCAGTAAATATTAGAAAAGGCTAACATTTATATTGACTCCCTCCTTGTAAGGTGTATAATACAATTAAGTTAGATATAGCTAACTTGCAAGGCGTATAATTGCTGCTTGAGCAATCGTGGTAAATAGTGAGAGTGTAATTTGTAGTAGTAAACCAGATGCATTAGCAGAAGCAGTATGCTAGAAATTGGGTAGACAACTAGCTACGTAATTTATAGGAAAGGAAGTGATTGTATGGAACTAATTATTATATTGAGTATAATTGGAGGATTACAAGTAATATTGCACACTATTAAAAATAAGGTATTACGCTTAGGATAATCATTTTTATAATCATTAGGTTAAGGAACTATAACTCTTAGAAATATCAGTTAAGAAATTTCTATCTCGTTACAGCTCCTTTTTATTTGAAAATTAGTGAATAAATGGTATAATAATAAATTTGTAAGTAAAAAATGCGAAAATAAATGATTTTTGTGTTTTTTTATAGAAATTTATGTGCTATTATATAGTCGCAATTAAAGTAGTATTAAGGAGAGAGAAATATGAAGAAAATTGTTTTAGTATGTGCTGCGGGTATGTCAACAAGTTTATTAGTTAACAAAATGCGTGCTGCTGCTGCAGATGCTGGATACGACTGTGATATTAATGCTTACCCTGTTGCTGAAGCTGCTGAGGCTGGTAAAGATGCTGATGTTGTTTTATTAGGTCCTCAAGTTCGTTACAACTTAGCGAAAGTGAAAGAACAATGTCCTCATTGTCCAGTAGAATCTATTGATATGACTGCTTATGGAATGATGGATGGTAGAAAAGTTCTTGAATCAGCTCGTAAAGCAATGGGAGATTTATAAGATTATATATTAAAGCTATGATTAGGAGGGTAACCTCCTTTTTCTTTTGTTTGAAATACTATATATAATAGTGATAAAATTAAACCATAAGTGAGGTGTCAATAATGAGTGTATTAAATAGTAATGTACGTCATCAATATTATTTTGAGGAACTTACTAAAATTCCACATGGTAGTGGCAACGAAAAGGCGATTAGTGATTATATTGTGAGTATCGCTAAGAAGTTGAATTTAAAATACTATCAAGATGAGGTAAATAATGTAGTAATTTATAAGGAAGCTAGTAAAGGATATGAAAATCATCCAGCAGTAATGCTTCAAGCACATATGGATATGGTATGCGAAAAGGATCCTAGTAGTAATCATGATTTTGAGAAAGATCCATTGCCAATTTATATTGAAGATGGATTCTTGAAATCTAAAGGTACGACTTTAGGAGCTGATGATGGTGCTGGTGTGGCATATATGCTAGCCATCTTAGCGGATGGAGCGTTGAAGCATCCGGCGTTAGAATGCTTGTTTACAGTTAGTGAAGAAACAACAATGTTAGGTGCAAATTCTTTAGATGTATCTAAATTAAAAGCTAGAAGATTGATTAATTTAGATGGTGAGGAAGAAGGCTACACAATGACAAGTAGTTGTGGTGGCATTGATGTAGTATTTAATAAAGAAGTGGAAGTAATCACTGAAAAAGCTAAAGGATATGAACTTGTTGTTAGTGGACTAAGTGGTGGACACAGCGGTGGAGAAATTCACAAGGAAAAGGGAAATGCAATGAAAATAGCTGCAAGACTACTATATAAAGCTACTAAAGCAGGTGAATTATCAGTAAGTGAAATTTATGGAGGCTCAAAAATCAATGCGATTCCTCGTGATGCATATGCAAGATTTGTGTATAGTGGTAACTTTGAAGCGGTAGTCTTACAAGAAATTAAGGATATTAAGAAAGAATTAGAAGAAACAGATAGTGGATTAGATATTAAAGTAAATGAATATGAAGTTGATAATGTAATGAATACGAAAGATTCAAAAACACTAGTTTCATTATTATATATATTACCGAATGGGTTGCTTCATAAATCAGAACTACAAAATAATTTGACTACATCTTCGTGCAACTTGGGTATACTAAGAGTGAAGGATGGGCAAATACATTTTGAAATGTCAATTCGCGGTGCACTACGTTCATATTATGAAGATACAGCAGATGTTTGCATTGAACTTGCAAATGCATATGGATATGAAGCACACCGCAACAATGGATATCCATGTTGGGATTACATTCATAACAGCGAACTTCGTGATGTGATGAATAAAGTACATAATGAAGTATATGGTAAAGACATAGTTATGATTGGCGTTCATGGTGGACTTGAGTGTGGTGTATTTAAAACTAAGTTACCAGATTTAGATATTGTGACAATGGGACCAAATGCAGCCGATGTTCATTCACCAACGGAAAGAATGGAACTGTTATCCTTCGATAGTACTTATAACTTCTTAGTTAAATTCATTGAAGCTTTATAAGTAATTGTAAGGAGGTATGTTGTGAAATCAGTATATGTAGTAATCTATCGAAGTAGAGATATGGAGATGTCAGAAATAGAAGCATCTTTTGATAAAGAGGGGTTAAGAAGATTCATTAAAAATTTGGAGAAAGCCCCTTATTGTGCAACGTTAAGTGATATTATAGAGGTGCATGTAGATAATTCACTTGATTTAGAAACAATCGAAAATAGATTAGATGCATACTACAACATGTATAAAACAATACCAAATAGTATTTGAGCTACACATATTGTGTAGCTTTTCTAATAAATTTAAAGAAATTAATGAAATATATGTAAGAATTTAAAGTGGTATATAAGTTAAAAATAATAGAGAAAAGAAATAAATTATAAAAATAATAAAAAAACTAAAAAAGGTATTGACATAAGGGAGGTAGGATGGTATTATAAACGAGCGCTTGATGAAATGCATCGAGCGAGAGAAAACTTTGATCTTTGAAAACTAAACAGAAACAACGTCAATTCAAAAAAAGAAATCGAAAAAAGATTTCGGAAAAACA
>JAFXJJ010000030.1 GCA_017532345.1 Erysipelotrichales bacterium | reverse complement strand
TAGCGCAATTTGGTTTAATAGCAATATCTTCGGTTCTTGCTATTATGGAATTCGCACAATTTGGAAGTATTTTGGCTGTGGGGAATCTAGCAGGCACATTTTATAATTCTTCGGCAAATTGTGTGCAACTATTGATGCAATATAAAGGAAATTTATCACTGCTAAACAAGTATGATTACGATTGTAAAGCCCCTAATAGTATAGAGGATATAAATATAGATACTCTCGATATAAAAGACTTAACATTTGGATATAACGAAAATGTAGATGTTTTACGTGATTTTAATTTACATGTTAAGAAAGGGGATAAAATAGCTATTATTGGAGAAAGTGGGGTAGGGAAATCTACATTATTTAAATTGATAATGGGATACTATCCTTATCAAGATGGGAGTATTACTTTAAATCAAAAAGAGTCTAGTGTAGAAACACTAAGAAACAATATTGGATACGTAATGCAAGATGCAACAATTTTTAAGGATACTGTTCGAAATAATTTAACACTTTGGGAAGAAATTGATGATATCAAGATAATCGAGATTTTGAAAAACTTAGGGCTATGGGATTGGGTTAAGTGTAATGAATCTGGATTGGATAATATGGTGGATGAAAATTCGTTATCAGGAGGTCAAAAATGTCGAATGGCATTAGCAAGAGTATTATTGTCTAACAAAAAATACATCTTGATGGACGAAACTTTATCGGCAGTTGATAAAGAAACTGCATCATTAATTGAACAGTATATATTAAATAGAAATGACTTGACTATATTATATATTACACATCATTTAGCGTTAGATAATGAACATTTATTTAATAGAGTTGTTAGTTTATCTAATTAAAGCCACAAAGTGGCTTTTTATTATATTTTATTTAGGTAGTTTATCTTAAGTTAATATATATTAAGTCGTCATTACTATCTTCGTTTTTGTTTAGGGTTAATTGTGGTAAATTAGGAAATTTCTCTTTAAAAATTATGAAATTATGCTATTATATATAGGCTATGGAAAAGAAAAATTTTTATTTAGAAATTAAACATATTTGCAAGCAAACAGGTGCAAGATATGGTATCTTACATACTCCTCATGGAGATGTAGAAACACCTATGTTTATGCCAGTAGGTACGTTAGCATCGGTAAAATTTCTCTCACCCGAAGAAATAAAGGAGATAGGCTCTGGAGTTATCTTATCGAATACGTATCACTGCTGGTTGAGACCGGGTGAGGATGTAGTTGCCGCTGCTGGTGGCCTACAAAAGTTTATGAATTACGATGGACCAATGTTAACAGATAGTGGAGGATTCCAAGTATTCTCTTTAGCTGATAATCGTAAGATTAAAGAAGAAGGAGTATACTTTAAGAATCACATTAATGGTGATCCATTATTCTTAAGTCCTGAAAAGTCTATTGAGATTCAAAATAAATTAGGTGCTGATATCATCATGTCATTTGATGAATGTCCACCTTATCCTGCAACATATGACTATATGAAGGCTTCTGTTGAACGTACATTACGTTGGGCAGAAAGAGGTAAGGCTGCTCATAAGAACCCTGATACACAAGCATTATTCGGTATTGTACAAGGTGGGGAATATGAAGACTTACGTCGTATGAGTGCAGAAGCACTTACAAAGATGGATTTCCCTGGTTATTCAATTGGGGGAACTAGTGTAGGTGAATCTAAAGAAACAATGTATAAAATGATTGATTATTCAGTTAAGTATTTACCTGAAGATAAGCCTAGATATTTAATGGGTGTAGGAAGCTATGATGCTATCTTAGAAGGTATCTTACGTGGTGTTGATATGTTTGACTGTGTATTACCAACACGTATTGCTAGACATGGTACTGTCATGAGCTCTGAAGGTCGTATTAATATTAAGAAGAAGCAATATGAATATGACTTTGGTCCATTAGATAAAGAATGTGATTGTTACACATGTAAGAACTTTACAAGAGCTTATTTACGTCATTTACATAGATGCGATGAAGGATTAGGTAAGCGTTTATTATCTATTCATAATTTACGTTTCTTAATTCATATTACTGAACAAGCAAGAGAAGCTATTAAAGAAGACCGTTATGGTGATTTTAAAGATGAATTCTTTAAGAAATATGGCTTAAATAGCGTAGATAGTAGAGGTTTCTAGTATGAAATTATCTGAATTTGATTTTAATTTACCGGAAAAATTAATTGCCCAAACACCACTACAAAAACGTGATACTTCACGCTTATTAGTAGTTAATAGAGATAAACAAACAATTGAAGATAAACACTTCTATGATATTGTTGATTATCTTAAGCCAGGCGATGTATTAGTACGTAATAATACTCGTGTTATTCCTGCTAGATTATTTGGTACTAAGGAAGAAACAGGTGCTCACGTAGAATTGTTACTTTTAAAACAAGATGGTGATGTATGGGAATGCTTAGTAGGGAATGCTAGAACTGTTAAGCTAGGGACAATCGTTAGCTTTAATGAAGGTGAATTACGTGCTAAGTGTATAGAAATTGGTGAGAAGGGTATACGTAAGTTTGAAATGATGTATGAGGGTATATTCTTAGAAGTTCTTGAACGTCTAGGGAATACACCATTACCACCATATATTCATGAAAAGCTAGAAGATAAAGAACGTTATCAAACAGTATATGCGAAAACTCCTGGTAGTGCAGCAGCACCAACAGCAGGCCTACACTTTACTGATGAGATATTTGAGAAATTAAAGGCTAAGGGTGTAGAAGTAGTTGACGTTACATTACATGTAGGGTTAGGTACATTTAGACCAGTAGATGTTGATGAGATTACTGATCATCACATGCATGAAGAATACTTTGAATTAACTGAGGAAGCTGCTATGAAACTAAATGCAGCAAAAGCAGAAGGTAGAAGAATTATTAGTGTAGGTACAACATCTACTCGTGTACTAGAATCAGTATATAAGAAGTATCATACATTTAAGGCTACTAATGAATCGACTAGTATCTTCATCTATCCTGGTTATACATTTGAAGCTGTTAGCTGTTTAATCACAAACTTCCATTTACCTAAATCTACATTAATTATGTTAGTTTATACATTTGGTGGTAGTGAATTAATCAAACAAGCTTATCTACATGCCATTGAAGAAGAATATCGTTTCTTCTCATTTGGTGATAGTATGTTTATATGTTAGTGAATTACTACAACTTATCTCAAGCACTACTAAAGCAAGTAGATGAGATAAATAAACAAACAGGAATTAAGCGTAAGCTAGTGATTCATGGATGTTGTGCACCATGTAGCTGTTATCCTATCGAGGTATTAGATGAGTATTTTGATGTTACTATACTTTATACAAATTCTAATATTTATCCTAGAGAAGAGTATGATATACGTTTAAATGAGTTGGTAGACTACATTAAGACTTACAATGCTACTCATGGCAGTGATGTGAAGCTAGTTGTTCCTACTTATGATAATGTATCTTATACTAAGTTAATCAAGGATAGAGGTAATCATAGAGAAGGTGGAGAAATCTGCTTTAAGTGCTATGAAATGCGTATTAGAGATGCATTTGAGTATGCGAAACAACATCACTTTGATTATGCTGGTACTGTAATGAGTATTTCTAGACAAAAGAGCTCTAGTAAGCTTAATGAAATAGGTTTACAGTTACAAAAGGAGTATCCAAATATTGAATTCTTGATTGCTGATTTCAAGAAAAAAGGCGGTCAAAACCGCCGTGATGAATTAAGTAAAGATATGTATCGTCAGAAGTATTGTGGATGTGTGTTTTCTTATCAAGAATATTTAAAGAGAGAAGAACAAAGTAAACCAGCGATGTAAATCGCTGGTTATTCTTTTTTATTTCGGCCTTCATATGTACCAACTTCTAGTGATTCTTCATAGAATGTAAATTGATTCTTACCATTAGCCTTTGAATAATATAATGCTTTATCAGCTGCCTCCATTAATGTATGGATATCAGTACCATCTTTAGGTGCTAGAGCTACACCAATACTAGTTGTGACTGCGACTTCTTTAGTTCCATCACTGTAGATAGTCGACAGCTTCTCTAACGTCCAGTTAAGCTTATCAGTTAATGTACGTTTAGAGATATCCTTAACAAATATACAGAATTCATCACCACCAAAGCGTGATATAAAGTCGATATTCGCAAATGTTTTTTGAAGCTTCGTTGCAGTATCAATAATAGCTTGATCTCCAGCCATATGTCCTAATGTATCATTAACTGCTTTGAAGTTATCAAGGTCTAGGAAGATAACTGCACTAGGACGGAATCGATTGTTGATTAAGTATTGTGTTGATTCCTCATAGAACGCTTGTTTATTTAGTACACCTGTAAGAGCATCAAGTCTTGCTTGTCTACGTAAGTTAACTTGCTCATTAACTTCAATTGATACATCCTTAATAGTACCAACAATAGTATTAGGTTTTTCATTTTTAAACATTGTATATCCAGAAATATCACACCATACTACTTCTTTATTGATTGTATATAAACGAATACGACAGTGAATATCCTCTTCACCAACCATAAGGTTATTGAAAAAACCTTTGATGATAGAAGCATCATTAGGATATATATACTCATTGATAGGGTGATTCTTACCTAAATATATCTCAGAGAATGACCAGCCAAATTTCTCTTCAAATTTCGGATCAATCGTTAACGAATTATCAGCAAGTGTATACTCAAACATAATACTATCTGACTTCTTCATTATTAGTGTATAACGACTTTGTTGTGACTCTAATTCATGAATTAAGTTCTGTTGTTCACTTACATCAACTGCTACTGCATATACTATGTATTTATTGTCAGTAATAGACAATGAACCAATAAAGATTGTTTCAATATAACTATCATTAAACATAATCTTTAATTGTAGTTTAACTTGTGAATCAGCTGGTGGATTTTCAATTAGCCTATTAATCGCTTTAATACCTGCACGGTCTAAAATAACGGCAGATTCACTCTTTAAATCATCAGTAGTGATTCTTAAAAGCTTTAATAATCCCTTATTAGCTTCTTCAACTACAATACCAGTATCAAAATGTAATGAGATAATACCAGCATTAGTATTATTCATAATATTATTTAATTTCTCTTCGTTTTCTTCCATTATTTGAATATTTTTATTCTTTAGAATCATTACATAAATAGTTAATACAATAATAATGATAATAGTTGTAAAGATTAAAAGAATATAGTAAATATAGCGGTCAAACAAATCTGAAACAGTATATGTATATGGTCTGGCAGAAGTTTCAGAAATAATAATATCATTTATTTCACTAGATGGTATTGTAAGGATAACTTTATTTAAAAGACTTACCAATTGAGTATTATATGTTTTCTCATTAGGCGTACCATCTTGATTGTGAAGTACTAAGGCTAACGATTGGTTATCTTCAATACTCCAGTTATTAACAATATTTAAGCTTGAATACTTAGGCTTCATTAAGATACGCTCAACGATGTATCGATTTTGTAAGAAGAAATCTATTTCACCTTTTATGACTGCTTCTAAACAAGTTTCATCATCCGTCAATTCAACAATCACAAAATTAGATAATTGTTTTCTTAATTGATTGACATATGTTTTAGAACCACCAACAATTCCTACTGTATATGTTTTCTTAGGATCAATGATCTGTTGGTCTAAAGATACTAATACTTTCTTACCATCATAATAAGGATAGGTAAGCTTTAATGTTTGCAGAGATGCATTAGTAGAATTATATTTTGTATTGGCAACTAAGTCGATATCATTGGCATATAAGAATGCTTCATCAATATAGCCATCTGGTACAACGATATAGTTAAATACTAAATTACTATGCTCTGCAATTTTATCTAATATTTTTACGGTAATGCCTTGTAGCTTACCATTTTCATCTAAATATGAGATAGGATCAGCATTCTGCATTACTGCCACATTTAAAACATAATTATTATTAATATACTCATAGTCATCTTTATCAAATGGTAATGCAGTATATGAAGGGTAATACTTAGTAATTAGTTCATTTTGGAACTCAGAATATTCTGTTTTAATTCTAAATAACGCGTAGTTTACTTCTTCCATTAACGCCTCATTTCCAATGTATGTCATGAAGTATTGGGAAGAAGGAGAGAACTTCGCTAGTAAACGATACTCATTGTTGGATTGCTGCATTAGATTGGCAACAGCTATATCTATTTCTCCATTTTTTAAAGCATCAAGCATATCATTTGAATTCAAATAGTACTTTACATCACCATAGTAACCATAACGCTTTGCAATTGCTTCAAAATCATCACGGAAAATAGAAGATGTAACGCAACCAAATGTTTCATCCGCAAAATTTTCAAAATCATCAAATATTAAATCAGTTCGTTCATTCCTCGTTAAGAAAGAACCATATTCAGTACCAGTTTCATAGTCACTAAATAAAAACTTTTCTTTTCTTTCTTCAGTTATTTGTCCAGGTGCTAATAAATCAATTTCCTTATTCTCAAGCATCTCCAGGGCAGTAGGCCAATCACTAGCTTCAATAAATTCATATTCCCATAGTGTCAGCTCTTGCATTTTCATTAAATACTCATAGTTATAACCACTATATGAATGATCATTTATGATATTAAAGTTGGCAAGTGGGAATACTCCTACTCGCACTTTCTTAGTAGAAGTGGTAGTAGCATATGCCGGAGTAATACATGCGAAAAGAAGGACAATGATACAAATTAATTGAGAAAGTCGTCTATTATATTTCGACATATTATCACTTCTCCCTTTTTTATAAGTATACTATGATAATTAATAATTTTCCATACAGATGATTATTAATTTTGTCTTAATATATCCTATTTTTTCTAGACATATTTTATTTTTGTAGTATTATATATATGCTGTGTTTGGAGGAGGTGCAATATGAATAAACTATACATTGTATTTATTGCTAGTAACTATAAAACAGGTAATGCGATCCGTTTCATTACTGGTGGAAAATATAACCATGTAGCTATAGCTTTAGATAGTTCACTACATACGTTGTATTCATATGCAAGAAGCAATTACTTTGAACCGCTTAACGCAGGCTATCAACATGAAACTCCTTCAAGATACTTAATGAATGGTAAAGATACACAAATAAAGGTTTGTGAGTATTTAGTTGATGATGAGCACTATAGTCGTATTGTCAAGGCAATTAATGATTATAGTAAGAATCAATCATTCACAACATATAATTTTGCTGATTTATTAATGTATCCATTTAAAGTACATATTCCAATTAATCTTACTCATACATGCGTAAGCTTTGTGAGTGAATTACTTGAAATTAAGCAATTTATGTCTTTAAAACAATTAGAAAAGAAATTTAAAAAAGGTACTATCTATGAAGGTAGTATGAAAGAATATGTTGGTGATTACACTCAAGTAGAAGTTAATTACTTTACGCGTAATACAACACAAGAAAGATATAGTGTTGCATTCCAAAAGAATATGAAATTATGCCAAGATGTAGGGGCATTCGTATTCGCACTATTACTACATATTGAATAGAATAAATGGTCATCAATTGATGACCATTTTATTTTCTTCTTAATAATAAATGTAGCCAACCTTCATCTCTACTTGGTCGCTCATCTTTTGTTACTAAGCAATCGACCATTTGAAATTGTGATTGTTTAATAAATTCACTGAAATCTATTAACGTGAAGCTAGTGTATAGTTTTCCATCTACATAATAATCATTACCGAATTTAAAGTTACAATAAATTAACCCATCTGGTTTGATAATTGTTGCGAAATGATTTAGATAGTTAAGAATATCTTCTCTACTTTCATAAGTAAATGCATCATCAACCCATATGATATCTAAAGCAGTATCGGGTATATAAGAATCATAAGAGGAAATTATACAATCTTTATTCACATTTTCTTTGAATAAAATAGTATTATCTTTGGAACTATCAATTGAAGTGACATTATAAGATTGCTTTTCAAAGAATAAACTCTTATATCCATTACTACATCCTATAACTAATATATTCGCATTAACTTTACGATAATGACGTTTAAGAAATTCAAATTGAGTATTAATAGATGTAGCTGTTAATATATTTTGATTAAATAAATTTACAATAACCTCTTTCATAATACGACCTCTCTTACATATCTATTATAGTATATTTTTAAAATGTTTGATACTATTTTATTTAAAAAATACGTTAATAGTTTAATGAATGTTTAATAATATTCACTAATAGTATAATGATACAGTTGTTTTTCAGGGTATATTAGTATTATTTTATGTTAACTAGAAATTATTTAAAGTAATAATAAAAGATATGTCTGTAAACATATCTTATATAAGAGTTAATAATGAGATTATAGATAATTTATTAGGTGCTTCAAATAATGGAAGATCAGGCTGATAGAAGGTAAAGAAAGTAAATACTAACGACATTATAATGAATAAAAGAATACCAAGCTTTGTAGTTTGCTTATTTTCTGTATCATGGATGATTAGATAATAAGAAGTAAAAAACGATACAGCAACACTAATAATGAAGGTTGAAATATCAGCGATAATATAGGTTTTGCCAATGATACCAGAATATGTGTAGTGCAGGATTAGAATAGTAAGCATACCTAAACAGACACTATAAAACTTGTAGATAATTAGCTGACTATACGTATTTTTAGTAGTGTAAATTTCAAATATTAAATATATTAGGTATGGATAAAATAATAGTTTTAGATGCTCCCATATTGATTCATTTATAGGACAGATTAGTCCTACAATAATCGATTCACTAGTAAGCTCATATAAAGAATGAAATGCAATCCCTAATACTACAACAGCGAAGAAGCCAATAAGTTCATATTGCTCGAAAGACTTATGCATAATACTACCTCCCTAAACATTGTATGCTTTAATAGGATAAATGATGTTTAACGTAAAGATTGTCGAATTGTGTATATGGAAGGATGGGAATATGTTATTATTGATAGTATAAAATGGAGATGAGAACGTGGAATTATTGGATTTAGAGTATCAGTTAGTAGATATGAATGAAGATGATCGAGTAATAGTGATTCAGAATAATATGGTTATTTTGAATCATGATAGGGAGTTTTTAAAGTGCACAGAAGTAGAAGGGAAAGTGCAGTATTTATTTGTTTATGATGGTGTGAAATATTTCCTTGGAAATGATGTGACAGAAATGGATAACTGTATAAGAATGAGTGTTACTGATATTCGAAATATGATGAGTTATGAGTATGCGATGATGATATCTGTAGCAATGCAGCTTGCTAGGTTTTATGAAGCTAATCAGTACTGTGGTAAATGTGGTAGTAAGATGCAAGTTGCAGACAATGAACGTGCAATGGTATGCGAATGTGGGAATCGAGCATATCCAAAGGTAGCACCAGCTACTATCACAGCTATTATTGATCGAGCAACGGATAGTATTCTATTAACTAAAGGTATCCATATGAAAGACCCAAATAGCTTTGGTTTAGTAGCAGGCTTTGTGGAGGCTGGAGAAACATTTGAGGAATGTGTATATCGTGAAGTTAAGGAAGAAGTAAATTTAAAAATCAAGAATTTAAAATACTATGCCAATCAGCCATGGGGATTTGGTGATAATATTATGATAGCTTTTACTGCTGAGTTAGATGGTAGTAATGAATTTGTAGTGCAAGAAAGTGAATTAAAGAAAGTATGGTGGCAGAAGCGCCAAGATATTATGCCAGTAGATCGACCACTAAGTGTAGGGCATAAGATGGTTCAAGCCTTTAGAAGAGGAGAAATATAATCTTATTCTTCTTATTTTGTTGCATAAGCTTGTTTTTGTTGTATAATGTAAGTGAAGAAGGAGGGGGATGCTATGTTATCGGTGTTACGTAAAATGAAGCTTCAAATAGCTGGGTTATTCTTATTCTTTTTAATTCTCGCAATCTTATGTATGGAAATACCTGTAGCACCTTTCGTTATTCTAATAACAGGTATTTCATTAACAATCTTCCTAACAATTACATTAGGAATAGAGATATTTGCGTTAAAGCGACGTTTACAGCGTTATGATGTAGACTTATCATTAGATATGGATAATGTAGTATATAAGAATGGTAATATTATTATTACGGAGGACTTCATTATTAATCATAGTTTTATCTTCTTTACCGCATGCTTTAGAGAAGAAGTAGATCATGCTCATTATCCTACTGAGAATACAGTAGTGATTGTGAAGGAAAATGGTAGTAAGATGACTATTAATGTTACAGATGATGATACACGAAAAGAAATCAACTATTTCTTAGGTGCTGTGCTTCATGGTGTTAAGAATGATTGTGTTGATATGTGGCTAGAAATTCCAGATTATTATAAGAAGCAAACTACTACTGTAAATACTACAACAAGGCCATCTGTAAATACTAATCGTGTAGCTTCAGTTAAGTCTATTGCTTCAAAAAAACAAGCAACAAGTCAAAATTATGCAGTGTTAGTTGTGATTGGCGTATTCGTTGTAACATTTACGATGTTACTGTTTGTTACAGTATTATCGGTATTTGATGATGGATACGCAACTCCTGAACCATCAATTCGCGTCGAAAGTTCACTAGATTATTTATATGAAAAATATATTAATATATATCCATACCGAGATGGTTCTGATAAATGCGAAGCAATTATTAGTGAAACTGAATTACCTTCAACTTTGATAGTATCTAATGCATGCGATGCGATTAGTGAAGTAGATATTGACTTCTTTAAAGAATATGAAGGAAAAGAAGAATATTTAGGAACTTACTATGTTTCTTCTATGCTTCCTTATACATCGCGCTTCGTGACATTTGATAGCGAAGAAACACCAACTAGATATGCCTATGCATCATACAGTGCAATGTTTAAAGATGTGCCAGATTTGCCTCGCTTCATGAATATGATGGTGGGTGTTTCTTATAGTGATGATATTATATTTATAGCGGTAGAAGATTTAAATGAAGAAAAAGCTTTACAGCTAGCAGATTATTATAAGAATTACGTAATTCTAGCATATCAAGAATACTGTACTATATATTTAATGGATGCAGCTTCAGTAGATGAGAACTTTGTTTATACCGATGGTGGATATTATGAGCCTGATTATATTATTGATATCTATACTGAGGAGGGTATTATGTATGTATCTAATGCAAATGGAGGAGTACATCATAGTATTTGGTTAGATTAATTATTTAGAGAATGAGGTAACTCATTCTTTTATTATTTGCCAGTTTGGTATATAATTTGAAATTAAGAGGGTGATTATATGAAGGTTAATTATCATACACATACAACACGTTGTATGCATGCTAGAGGTATTGATGAGGAATACGTTAAGAGTGCTATTAAAGGTGGTTTTGATATCTTAGGATTCTCGGATCATACACCATGGAAATATGATAGTGATTTTGTTGCACATATGCGTATGCCAATGAGTCAATTGTCAGAGTATTTAGATAGTATACGGTCATTAAGGGAAAAGTATAAAGACCAAATTAAGATTCTTGTTGGCTTAGAATGTGAATATTATGAATGCTACCATGAGAATCTAAAGAAACTAATTGAGGATAATCAATTAGACTATGTGATATTTGGAAATCACTATAATAAAACTGATGAAATACGTGATTATTTTGGGTTTACGAAAGATGAAGCTAAATTAAATGAATATGTAGATTCTTCCATTAAGGGGATGGAGAGTGGAGTGTATGCTTATTTTGCGCATCCTGACTTATATATGAATATTTATGGAGAGTTTGACGAGCTTGCAAGATCAGCTGCTCATAAGATTTGTAGTACTGCCAAGCGTCTTGATATGATTTTAGAGTATAATCTTGGTGGTGTACGTTATGGTGCTAAGGGAAGAGAATGTGGCTATCCATGTGATGATTTCTGGAAAGTAGCTGCTGAATATAAGAATAAAGCTATCGTTGGTGTTGATGCTCATGATAATACTGATTTAGAGGATAAGGAATTATTTGATGAAGCTGTAGCTTATTTAGAAAGCTTAGGGCTTGAGGTAGTTAATGAAATACCATTAAGGAGATATGAATAATGAAGTATCCTAATGCGAAAATTATAATGAATAATGGTAATGAAATTACTATAGAACTATACCCCAATATTGCACCTAATACGGTAAATAGCTTTGTACATTGTGCTACTAATGGTTATTATGATAATCAACTAATTAGAAGAATTGTACCTGGTTTTGTGATTCAGCCATCATATAATGAATTTGAGAATAACCCTAATTGTATGTTTGAAATTGATGGTGAATATGCCATGAATGGCTTTGATAATCCGATTTCATTTGAAAAGTATGTAGTGGCTATGGGAACTGAAGGTGGTGTTACAGCCAGTGGTAGTTGTTTCTTTATTGTGGTAGGTGATGGCAATGAAGAACGACTTAACGGTAAATATCCTGCTTTTGGTAGAGTAATTAGTGGCTTTGAAGAACTAGAACGTTTATGTAATGTAGCTCTAAAGGATGTTTCATTACCTAATGAACCCTCAGTGACAATCAAAGAACCTCTGATTCCTGAAATTATGAAGCATGTTGAGATTATTAGTAATGGTTGGGAATTTGATGAAGTTAAGAAAATTATAAAGTAAAAAGGTCAATTATACATATAACACTTATTTTACAAAAATCTAATATTAAGTATTAAACAATAAACACTCATATTAGTCCTATTAACTACTATGAGTGTTTTAAAATACTCTAATAGTGAATAAAGGCAATTGTTAATAGCTATTAATTACGTTATTGGTTAATTATTGTATAAAATATACTGTATATTATTATTGAAAATGTATATATGTTGTGTTATGTTCTAGACAAGAGAGGAGGAACATTATGAAAAATGCTAGATTATTTGAAAGTTTAGAAACTGAGAACATCACGCAATTAAGTATGCACTTAAACTATGAGAAATATCGAAAGAAGGCTAAGCAAAAGGTGGCATTAGAAGAGAATAAGTATTACTTCATCAATAAAGGTCAATGCTTATTAAGTGCAACTAATCAAATGAATAATAATTATGAAACAATTATTGATGATACGAAGGTTATTACTACTAAAGTGATTAGTGGACGTTACAACTTCTGGTACCAATTAACGTTCATAGATAACACGATTCTTTATTGTATCAAGAAAGATGATTTAGATAATCTACTTCATGAACAAGATAATACTAGTTATTTCTTTAATTGTATAATTGATGGTATTGATAATTCATTAGAACGTTTAGGTGTTCATATTGCCAATCTTCAGACATATCCAGCTGAAGAACGTCTATATTCATTCCTACAAGGTGTGGCATACTTAAAGGAAAATGGGGAAAGTGAAGTGAATGTTTCTCGCAAAGGATTAGGGAAAATGGTAAATCTTAGAAGAGAAACATGTAGTAGATTACTAAAGGAAATGGAAATTAATGGGGATATTGAGGAATTAGATGGTTCAATTATTAGAATTAAAAAAGGGGAAAATCATTTGTACTCATAGGTAATAATGAAGATTTGATTAAGGATTATATCCAAAAATCAAATCTTCTTTTCATATTCATTTTCTTGCTTAGTAGAAATAAATAACTATTCCTAGTAAAAAATATATGGTAAAATAGACAAGAAAGGAGTGAAATGATGACTCTTAAGAAATTATTGAAAATGGGATTAATCACATGCTTACTATTAAGTGGCATGACACATACAGTATTTGCAGAGGATGGGGATGAGAACTTTACAGAAGTTCGTACTCCTGCTGATAATGAAGAAACAGAAGTAAATTGGTGTAGTGTAGGGGAATATGCTACTGGATATGCGATTAACTTAGGATATTATTCTAATCCTACAGGCTCAGATCCACACATTATGTCTGCATACAAGGGGTATATTGCAGATGAATGTTATTCATCATTTAATGCTGCATTTAATCGTGTAGGTGAATTAGAAGCTACAGAAGATCAAGTGCCAGTTATTATTAAAGTTGGTGAATATGGAAATCGTATAGCTTATGCTGAATATGGTGTTGTATATATGAACAATAGTTCATCAAGTATCACATATGCACTATATAATGAACCATATGGTGATGCAACTAAGAAAACATATGTAAATGCCACAAGCCAAAGAGATGCATTATTATTAGAAATGTATTCTGAAGCATGGGCTAAAGTAATGATTGCTGGGGTAACTGGTTATTTGAAATTAACGAATTCTTCAAATACCTATATTCATGAAATTATCCCAACAACATTCATGGATATGACTAGTTCAATTTATGATGATACAACATATTATGGGTATCGTGTAACACGCTTTGCACCTGATGCAGCGGATTCTACGAATATGTATTTAGATGTACTTCGTGGTTCAGTAAATTCATATATGGTGAAAAGTGGATATGCTGATCGTCCATCATTTATGAAGAATGGTGAAGTATATTATTCATATGATGAACATTATTTCTATGATAACTTTATTGATATGATTGAAGACTATCGTGAAGAAGATTATGATGATGCGTTAAATGATGAACCATATTATAACTATTATCAATATTTACCTGCACGTGCAAAATCTGTACTTACAGGTGATGATTTTAATTCATATTTATTATTAATGAAGCCAACAGCTGGTGATAATGTGTCGTATTGTTACACTAGCAGTGGAGCTACAACTTCTTGTAACAGTTCATATGCTTACAAGTATAATGGACCATCATCTATTCTATATGGTAATGGTGATGCCTTCTTAGATGGACAAGATTATTATGGTATTAATGCCACATTAATTTATGTTAAGGCAGTACTTGAAGGTGCTTATGGTATGAGTACCATTGCTAGAGCTAAATTTAATCCATTCGGTGTTAATGCGTATGACTCTGCACCATTCTCTAGTGCTACGAAATATGACACCGTATTTGAAGGTATTGAAGCGCAATTCCAAACAGTTATGTCGCTTGGATATGCCAATCCATATGATGCAAGAGGAAGATATAATGGTAGCCATGTAGGTAATAAAGCCTCTGGTGCTAATACTTTATATGCTTCAGATCCAAACTGGGGATGGAAGCTAGCATCGTTATATCGAGAAATTGATGAAATGAGTGGCTTTAAAGATTTAAACTTCTACCAATTAGCAGTAACTACTGAAAAAGAACTACCTATCTATGAAGATGAAGAAATGGAGACAGTAGTTGAATATTTAAAGAATTATAATCAATATAGTGATTATGAATTTGATGGTACAGATATTCCTGTAATCATTGTTGATGCTGCTAAGAAAAATGGTAAGAAGATTTATAAGATTGTGATGGATCGACCAACTGATTTAAGTGAAGGTTATTACTATGCGAAAGATAGTGACTATGGTTGGATTTATGCTAGTGATGTAATGCTTATTAATGAAGCTAGAGATGGCTATCAGGATCCAGCAGATGTTGGGGATATTGAAGTAAATGGTACAGTAACAATTGAAACATTTACTACTCCAATTGTTGTTTATAACACTAAGGAAGCTAAGTTATATGATTCATATCGTACAGATATAACTAGCTCATATACTTCTATTCCAGCTGATTTAGACTTTGTGGCAATTCGTTCTGTAGAAGTTAATTCTACGAAATATTTAGAAGTTATTACTGACTATACAACTACACCATATCGTACACGCTACATTCAATCTTCAAGCGTTAAGATTGATAAGGATGCTGAATTAGTTATTACGCAAGCATCAGGACTAAATGCTAGAGATATGGCTAGTACAGAAGGTGATATTGTAGGTCAAATTAAGAGTGATCGTGTTCCACTAATCTACCAAGGTACAGTACATGGAGAAGAAATCAATGGAGAAGATAAATGGTATAAGATTATTCTAAATCCTATTAGTCAAACTAGTGCTTATGTAAGTGCGGCATATGCCGAAACAGAAGTAGTAGATGAGGATGTAGAAATCGAAGAACCTGAAGAAGTTAAGAAAACAAATAACTATCTAACATCAATGATTTTTGATACTTCATGGTATATCAATGGTACTGGTGTTATTGAAGAAGTAGAAACACCTAGTGAAGATAGTATTTCATATACATTAGTATTTACTAATAAAGAAGATGGTTTAGTTTATACTCATCCTTTAAAAACTACTACTAATGTTACTGAACTAGGTGATGGTGAATATGACTATACTTATTCATGGTATGAAGGATATGTAGAGTTTACGAAAGTATATAATGCCGATGGTAAACGATTAGCATTACCTACTGGTTCATATACATTAGAAGTTCGTGCTGTTAGTGGTGATATTACAGATAGCTTCCCACTATACAATCTAAATGAATTAAGCATTCAAAGTGATGTTGTTGTTAAGAGTGGTATGACATATTCAGTAGAAGAGGATGATAATGGATATATTTCTGTAAGTGTAATTAATGCACTACCTGAATTAGATTTAAGTCCTTATTCAGCAATGAATATGATTGTATATGAAAACTCTCGTGTAACAAGCATTAAACAAAGTGGTAATGGCTTCACAGTAACTGGTTATATGTTTGAAGCTAATGCTGATTGCATCTACAATGATGCTCGTAACTGGCGTGAAATTGTCTTCGTAAATGCCGAAGATGCTTCCACAGAATATGCATATCGTAAACAAACAACAGCTGTATATAAGACATGGTTAAACTCTAATGCGACAGCTACTGCTAATGGTAAATATCGCTTAGATTATGCAGAGTATAAGGTTACAGTAGATCCTACAAAAGTTAATGGTTATGTAGGTAATGTACCTAACAAAAGCATGACACCTGGTGAATACTATGTATATATGAGAATTAGTAATGGTAAGACTAGTTATTTATTCCCATTAATTGACCGTACCTTAAATGATGGTACAAATATGGAAAATACTAATAGTTTACCAACTGGGTTCACAGTATATGATCAAGAAACAAGAGCATTAATGTATACAGTTAATTAAGAATCTATAAGCTAAAAGGAGATGTGGAAACATCTCCTTTTTATATGATAGATAGTAAAGATTCTTCATAACATATAAAGAATAATGGAATTGTATTAATGAAAATGTTATAATATATAAATACAAAAATAGTTACGGATTAAGCAGATATAAGCCTAGAATAAACTGTTAATATTACATTGGAGGTGTTAGTGATGAAGAAATTCTTAAATAGTATGATTACAGTAATGTTGATGTTGACATTAGTTGCTGGTAATACAAGAGCATCAAAAGGGGAAGATCCTAATGATGGGAAACCTTTTATTCCTTGTGACCTTGAATATTCAGTAGAGGTATAGATATGCCATTTACCGAAACAATGAGTTATGATGTAAAGGAACAAATTGTTGTAGGTGCATTAATTCGTAATTTAAGAAAAGAAAAGAAAATGAGCGCTGCAGATGTCAGTGCTTTTTCTGGTATTAGTACGCAGTACTTAACAGAAATGGAGAAAGGTACGAAAAAACAATCTCCATCATCATTAGAAGCAGTATTTGATACTTTAAATGTGAAGTTTAATTATGATGCAGAAGGTTTATTAAGTTTGTGTGAAGAAGCATTAGAAAATATATTAGATTTAAATAGCTGGCAAATGAATAAAGAGTATTTTGATTATGTAAAGCATTTATTAGAAAATGATGAAATAAAATACTCATATGCGTACCATTATTACTTGATTTTTGAATTGATGGTAGCTAAGGTGGAAGATTTAGAAAAGCTAAATAAGAAAATTAAATTAGTATTCAATGTATATGATAATAAATGGAAAGCAGTGTATTATTTTATACTATCTAAAAAGTATATGTATTCGAAATATGAATTAGCATATGAATATATAAATATAGCTATTAGTTATTTATCAGGAGATATAAGTACAAAGTTAAGTGCGAATATATACTATATAAAATCATATATAGAGGATTATTTGAATCTATTTACAGTAGCAAAAGAATCAAATCGTTTAGCTCGCAAAATCTTCGATGAACATTCAGCATATAAGTTCAGTCTTACATGTGATGTTGATTATGGAATTTTATTAAATAATAACGGTGAATATCAACAAGCACAAAAGGTGCTAGAACAGGCTTTAAAAGTTTCTAAACAGTATTTTCCTGAAAATATGCCTATAACTTATGGTAATCTATGCAACACTTATATGCTTTTGGAAGAATATGAAAAGTGTATAGACATGTGTTATAGGGGAATTGAATTGGGCTATAATAGTCAATTTTTATCGTATTATTTAATTAACTCTTTGTTTAGGGTGAATAGGAAAGAAGAATGTTTAAAGTGTATTAATGAGTTTGCACATTTAAAGAGAAATGAATACTATGAAATGATGATAGAATTTATAAGAGTATATTATTTAGATGAATCAAAAGTACATGAAGTTCTGATGAAATTATACGGTTACTCCAAACAAATCAGTCCCAAAATGCGTGCACGTATACTTAATTTAATAATTGAAAATGAAGAGAAAAATAATAATTTTGAAAATGCAGTGAGATATTATAAAGAATTAGTAGAAATATTAAAGAAAAATTAAGCAGATATGGAATTACCTCCTATGTTTTATAATCACAGTAAATTAGTTGGCACTGTTATATAATTCATAATTACTAGAAATAAGAGATAATGAGATTTGAAGTTTTCCAGTATATATGAATATTATTAGTGCAAAAAGAATAAGAGGTCAGAATTTATGGAACTACTTACTTTTGAAGAATTCGATGAAATGGTTTCACTTTTTGCAATCGCAAAAGATTGTACTGAAGGTACTTGTTGTAGCTTTATGCATCAGGGGTAAAAATAGATGAAGGGAATTAATTTCCCTTCATAATTTTTATAAATTAATATAAGGGAGGAACTTTATGTATTATAGTATAAATGAGTGCTATCGGTTTCATTATTATGGAAATACTGTTTTTTGTTATTGCCCAGGAGAAACTTCTATATATCTTAATCGAGCACAAATATTAGTGTTAAAATATTGCGACGGTTCAAATACAATAGATGAAATTTACTCAAAGGTTTCCAATGAATTAAAAATTACAGATACAAACTTAATAAAAAATAAAATTGATAATTTGCTAGATGATTTACGGCTAATGAAAATTATAAATATGAAAACTGAATCGAGTAAGACATCAATCAATTATACAGGTGAATATGGCTTAAAATATCCTAAAGCATTAGTTTTAGAGTTGACTAGCTTTTGTAATTTTGATTGTTTACATTGTTTTCATGGCTCAAATAAGAAACAAAAATACTTTTCATTAGAATTTGCTAAAATATTGAGTACGAAATATAAGAATAAAATATCTACCATTGATGTAACTGGTGGTGAAGCAACATTACATCAAGATTTTGAAAAAATATGTAATTTGCTACAACAAAGTTTTGAAGTTAATTTATTGACAAATGGTTCTATGCTACACAACATTAACGTAGATGTATTGAAACATTTCCATGATATACAAGTGTCATTGTATGGATATAATTATGATACTTTCTTGTCTTTCACTAAAAATTCCTCTGCTTATAATCAAGTTACTGAAGGTATTAATTACTTAAAAAACAATAAAATTCCTTATACAAGTGTGGTATGCATTACACAACATAATTTAAATCAATTGAATGATTATGTTAAGTTTGCAATTAAGTCTGGATCTAAAAAGATGAAATTTACTTTGTCTTTTCCTGTAGGTAATGTTAATAAAGATAATTACTATTCAGAATTTCAAATTACTGGATCTTATTATGAAAGCGTAATAAAGGAAGTGCAAAGACTTAAAGAATATTATAAAAATGATATAGAAATAATTGTACCAATAAATAAGTACGTAAGAAAAAATTCTAGCTTATTATCTTGTATGGGAGGAAAGACAAGTATTGTTGTTAATGCTAACGGAGGTATCAGAGCATGTCATTTGTTTAAAGGTGAGTCTAAAATTAATATTATTGAATATTTAGAAAACGTTGAAAAGAGAATAGATTATAATTTCATGGCTGATGCTCATATGTTTTTAGAAAAACTAAATGATGCTGGTTTTTCCCAATCGGATATAAATTGTGTTGGGTTTTGTGAATGAAGAGAGTGATAAAATGAAAAAGTATTGGTTTATTGACAAAAAATGTTTAAGCTGGACTTTGGTTCTACAAGTTATATGTACATTATGTAGTTTTGGTTTAGCTTTACTAATTTCAGAATTTATAAATGTTTGTTTATATAATCAAGAAGATATTATGAAAATAACAATTTTGGCGATTGTTTGGTGTATTATTTATGCTTTAGTATTTTGGTTGAATAATAAACAGTATGCTATGTTTCAAGCTAAAGTTAAAACGGCGATTCGAAATAATGTTATTGATGGTATCTTGAAATTTGATACTGTAACATATGCTAAGAATAATCGTAGTGATTATCTTAACGATTTAGATAAAAATATTAATTCTTTATCACTATCATATTTTAAGGCTATTTGGAATTTCATTGGAAGTAGCATTTCTTTTGGTATGTCAGTCTTAATATATTTGTGGTATGACTTTTCGTCAGTATGGATGATTGCATTATTAATGATGATTTCATTTTACTTACCAAAAATTGCTAATGGCATTATTGGTAAAAAGAATCAAACTGTTTTAAGTAGATTAGATGACAGCAATGCTAAGGTGATTGACTATTTAGAAGGTTATGAGACAATTAGAAATTTCAATTTATTTGATTATACTAAGCGTAACTATCAAATAGTTATTAATGATGTGAAGAAAGCTACATTAGAGCTTACAATGCTTCAAACTATGATGATTTATGTAAATATCTTTTGTGGTTATCTAGCAACTTTAGTTATTTTAGGTTTTGCTTCGTATATTGCAATTAAGAATGGCTCCCCTATTGGATATGTATTCTTAATTGGTCATATTATGGGTAAGATATCTAATTATGGTTCTTCTATTGTTAGTTATCGAATGAATATGAAGAAGAGTGAAACAATCATCAAACGCTATGAGAAATACTGTATTGAAATGCAACCTAAGGAACATATCGACCAGATTAAGAGAATTGAATTGGTTAATAATAGTCTAGAACTAGATGGTAATTTAATTTTAGATAATCTTAATTACCAATTTAATCCAACAAAGAAATATTTAATTACTGGCAGTAATGGTAGTGGTAAATCTTCATTACTTAAACAATTAGTAGCATTAAAGCCTAGTTCTATATTAATTAACGGTAAAAGCATTGAAGCATATAATGGAAATGAATATTATGATTGTGTGTCTTATTTAGACCAAAATCCATTATTATTTGAAGCTTCAATTAAAGATAATGTAACACTATTTGGCAAGTATGAATTAGATCCAAAGATTATTGACTTATTCTTAGCAGATATGGATTTAAATAGAATTTGTGATAATGATTTGTCTGGTGGTGAAATTAAGCGCATATCGCTTGCTAGAACATTCTTAAAGCCAGCAGATGTATATATTTTAGACGAACCAGAGGCTAGCTTAGATAAGGAAAGCGTTTGTGCTTTATTTGAGTACTTAAGGACTATTAACAAAGGTGTTATTTGTGTTTCACATAGTAATGGTTATGAAGATATCTTTGATGAAGTTATAACAATAGCAAAGCATAAGTTTAATAATGAATTAAAGGGGGAATGTTTATGTTAAGTCTTTTAAAGAAATTCCCAGTTCGTGTTTTCTTTTATATTTTTATTAGTTTAGTAGCTAGTTATATTTCGGTTTCTTTTGGTAGTATTATGGCTAGTTTCTTTGAAACAGTTTTTGTAAATGACATAAATGCTTTAAAGTCGAGTTTTGTTACAGCTATCCTTTGGTTAGTTATATATCTAGTGACTAATATTATTAATGAATATTCATTAGCTGAATTAGTTCAAAAGATACATGCTTATTTAAAAGTTGAATTATACCAAAAAATAATGGAACAAGATAATTTTAAAAAGAATGGGTATATGGATTATTTCAATGATTTAAATGGAAAATTAGATATTGTTGTTAGTCAATATTTTGAAGTCTTTTTAACTGCAATTCCACGTTTGGCATGTATACTAATAGCAATTATCTTAATTCTGAAGATAAATCTAAAATTTGCTTTAATATTAAGTATCATTATTATAGTATCTTATGCTGTACCTAATATGGTGAAGAATGAAATTATTAAACGTCAAAGTGCAGTTGTTAGTATGATGAATGCACACTCTAAGCAATTAAATAATCTATTATCAAAATTAGATTTTATACGTTTAGAAAATGAAGAAAATAGATTTAAAAAGGAATATCAATTTACTAATAGTGAATATGAAAAAAAACTATATGAGCAAAATCAATTAAACGCAATTATTCAAGCATGTAATGTGGGTTTAAATGTACTAGCAACAATTGTATTAGTTGGATATGGTGCTATTCTTTATCTAAACCATGAGATTAGTCTTGGTAATATTGTAGAACTAAGTTATTTCGTTAGTCATGCTAGTGGTTTAGTAGGAGTAGTTGTATCAACTAAAAAAGCGTTAGAAGGTACTAAAACAATTGTTGCTGAATTTAAAAGATTATTAGCGAATAAGAAAGAAAGCAAAATGAAAATTGAAGCTATAAATGAATTAGCTTTAAATAATATCTCATTAGCTTATGATAAGTCTATTTTTGATAAGTTTAATTATTGTTTTGATTTAAGTAAAAAATATGTAGTAATTGGTGATAATGGTAGTGGTAAATCAACGTTATTAGATATTTTAGTAAACAATAATACAGCATATGATGGAGAAGTTTTGGTTAATGGTGTTAACTTAAAGAATATTGATGATATAGTCTTAAGAAAACATGTATTGTTACTTAACCAAAATACTTATATATTCGAAGGAAGCATTAAAGAAAATATTATTTTGGATCAACCATTTAATAAAGAAAAGTTTATGCGAGTATTAAAACAAAGTCATTGTGAACATTTGATTGAGCGACTTGATACTAAGATAACGCATAATGGCAGTAATTTATCTGGTGGAGAAAAACAAAAGTTAGCTCTAGCTAGAGCTTTATATCGAGATTTTGATGTATTATTGCTTGATGAATTCTTTAAGGGTATTGATACGCAATCAAAGCTTGAACTACATGATTTAATCATCAATTTAGATAAAGGCATTATTCAAGTTGAGCATAGTCTAAAAGAAGATGAATTAAGTAAATATGATTTTGTGATTAATTTGGGGTAATATAAAGTGATTTTGATGATAATAATCTTCAAATAGTGAAAGAGGTAGTATATGAAAGATTTTAAAGAAATGCGTAAATACATTCATTATGATACGAAAAACTTTTGGCTATCAATGATATTTTTTGCTATGAATTCGATAGTAAATACCATTAGTCCCGTTGTTGTAGCAGAAGTAGTAACGTATCTTAGTAATAGTGATATAGCAGGTGTCGTTAGAAATATAATATATACTACCATTTTAGTTACTCTTGCATTAGCTAGCATGTATTTGTTGAATCACTATAATGTTATTTACTTAGAGAATGTTGCTTTAAAGATTAAAGAAGAGTTGTCTATTAAGATTATGAATCAAGATTATGATGCATTTATGAAGAAAGATAATTCAGATTATCTATCAATGCTAGTTAATGATACACGTATGATAGTTGAAAGATATTGCGATAATATATTTAATTATATTAGCAGTATTGTTTCACTTGTTGGTGCAATAATTGCGATTATGTACTACAATATTCCTATTGCGATTATATCCATTATATTTGCTGTTTATAGTGTGTGGTTTGCAAGATTATTTGATGAGAAAACAAGCCAAAAAGGTATGCTGTTATCTGAAGCAGAGGAACTACAAACTAAGACAGTTAAAGAAGTTATTGATGGATATATTATCTTTAAAGTATATGATAGTATCGCATTAGCGCTATCTAAACTATCACGATCTTATAAAGAACGTGAAAGAAAAAATGCTGAATCAGTAGATTATAATTTAAGAGTTGCGTTCTATCTATCAATTAATGCTTCGTTTGGTAAGCATATTTTATGGATACTAGCGGTAGTATTGGTAATCTTAGGATATAGTGAAATTGGTTTAGTTATTGTTATTCCTACATATGCACGTGACGTAATGTACGGAGTAAGATTAATTATGGATTACCGTAACGTAATGGTTAGTACTAGCAGTGTACGTGAGAAAATAGATGATTTCTTAACTATGAATGAAGATAAACATGAACTTCCAGTAGTAAAAGAAAATATCGTACTACAAAATATCTCATATTCTTATAATGAAAACAATAAAGTTATTGATGCTTATTCACATGAGTTTAGTCTTCAGGGTAAATATGCCTTGGTAGGTGAAAGTGGTTGTGGTAAAAGTACATTAATGAAGTTGATGCTAGGCTTTATTAAACCTAATTCAGGTCAGATACTACTAGATGGATATGATTTAAATGAACATGATATTCAAGGATGGTTTAAACAATTAAGCTATATCAATCAAGAAACATATGTTTTTAGTGATACTATTAAAAATAATATTATTCTTGATAAAGAATATGATGAAACCTTGTTTAAACAAGTTCTACATGATAGTGAATTATTTGAATGGATTGATACATTAAGTGAAGGCGTAGAAACTATACTTAGTGAGAATGGTAAGAATGTATCAGGTGGTCAAAAGCAACGTATTGGTATTGCTAGAGCGTTGTATCACAATAAGAAAATACTATTTATTGATGAAGCTTCTTCAGCACTTAATGAAGAAATGGCATACAATATTGAGAAACGATTACTAAACGATGAAGCTAAAACAATCTTTATGATTACTCATCATCTTAATACTGAATTAAAAGAATATTTTGATGAAATTATTCATTTAGAAAAAATATAAATACAGTTAATTAAGAATCTATAAGCTATAAGGAGATGTGGAAACATCTCCTTTAATTCTTTAAGAACAAATAGTTTAAGCTATCATAATATTTAGCTGTATTATAATTAATAATGTGCTATAATATATTAATGGTTTGGAGGAATAATTATGTTTGAAACAAAGCTTAGTAAATATGATGTAGTGATAATTGGTGGTGGTATTGGAGGATTAATGAGTGCTTATGGTTTAAGCAAGAATAATCCATCTTTAAACATTATTTTAGTAGAAATGGGTAAAGACTTAAGACATCGTGTATGTCCAATGGTTAAGAATAAGATTGATAAATGTATGAAGTGTAATCCTTGTGCTATCATGGAAGGTATGGCTGGTGCTGGTGCATTCTCTGATGGTAAGTATATTATCTCAACTGAGTATGGTGGATGGTTACCTGATATTGTTGATGATGCTAAGGTTATTTCATATATTGAAAGAGCTGATAGTGTATTAGTAGAATTTGGTGCTACAGAAGAGCGTTATTATCCTAATAATGAATTAAAGAAACTATGCTTAGAACATGATTTACATATGCAACAAGCAACATTAAAGCACTTAGGCACTGATGCTAATTATGATACTATGTTGAATCTAATTGATTCATTAGAAGGTAAAGTTGAGATTGTTACTGAAAGTAAAGTAACTAATGTAGATAAGAATACTCATGAAGTAGTAATTACTCATAAAGGAGAAACTACAACTATTACTGGTGATAAGATTATCTTTGCAGTAGGTCGTGTAGGATCTAGAGAATTCTTAAATTGGTGTAAAACTAATGATATCCCAACATCTAATAACCAAGTGGATATTGGAGTACGTGTTGAATTACCAAGTATGGTATGGGAACATTTCTCTAAGAAGATTTATGAGCCTAAGATTGCATATCGTTCTAAAAAGTATGGAGATACTACACGTATGTTCTGCTTCAATGAACGTGGACATGTCGTTACTGAAAATACAGCAGGAGTACTTACTGTAAATGGACATTCATTCCGTGAAGAAGAACGCAAAACAAAGAACTCTAACTTTGCGTTATTATCTACAATTCGTTTTACTGAACCATTCAATGAGCCAATTGAATATGCTAGAGATGTAGCAGCACTAGCGAATAAAATATCTGGCGGTAGTGTATTAGTTCAACGTTTAGGGGATTTAGAAAATGGTAGACGTACAGATGCAAATCGTTTAAAACAGTCTCATACAAAGCCAACACTAAATGCAGTTCCTGGTGATTTAAGCTTATGCTTACCTAAACGCCAATTAGACAATATTATCGAGACTTTACATGCTCTTGATAAGGTGGCTCCTGGTACTGCAAACTATGATACATTATTATATGGTGTAGAATGTAAATACTATAGTGCTAGACCTAAGTGTCATAACTTTGAGATTGAAGGTCTAGATGGTATTTATGCGATTGGGGATGGAGCAGGATTCACGCGTTCACTTTCCCAAGCAGCAGCTAATGGTTTAATGGTAGCTGATATTATTACGAAAGGTAAATTAGATTAATTATAAAAGGGTATCACTTTGTTAGTGCTACCCTTTTTAAATATCTAATATTCTATTTATTTGTGATTCGAATTTCATCACCATATACAATATTACTAAACCATGGAGAACGAATATCTCCTACTATTTCATTATGGTCATTAGTGTAACGCATGATTGTTTCGTTATCCTTAACACTAACAGCTAATCCAATAAATCCAGTATCGAATACTTTCTCAGGGTCTAATAGTGATTGAGCTTCACCACGTTTAGAAACAAGAATACTTGGGAAGTTAGTGTTTGTCATGATACGTGTACTATTATTAGTATCTTTACCACTATATTCTTTAACTTGCGTTAATGTACTTCCTGCTTCAAAGGAATCATCAATAAACCATAATTCATGTTGATGACCAGAGTATAAAATCGTGATATTCATTTGATTTAATCGTTCCACCCATGCATCTTTAATATTAGCTACATAATCATTTTTACTTTTAACTGTTAATGGAATATGACTTACAGCAATACGGTATTCAACACCTTCAGCATCATATTCATTTTCAGCATTGGCGATAACTTCATCCAAGAATAAAGTTTGTTGTTCACGATATGGATCAAATTTAGAAGTACCACAATACTCTACGAAATCATCAGCATGGTCTTCCCCAATATCTAGTACAATTCCCCATATGTTTTGAATTCTAAATGTATAATAGTAATCTTCATCTCTAGCACCTACGTAACGATGTAATTCATCAGCCATAACACCTTTAGTTTCATGATTACCCCTAGCATATATTACTGGAATTTCACCGTTCGTAATGTTACCACCTAGTGTTAAGAAGTTACTTAAATCAGCTTCACGATCAACCCAACTGACATGATCACCCACAGCTATTAGAAAATCTAATTTATCACCAAAATATGAAGCCGCTGCTAACGGTGTCTTTTGTGTGTTATGGGTATCTGCTAGGACATAGTAATCTAATCCATCATTAAGATTAACACCTTTCCAATTATATGTTTGACTAATTGTTTTACCTTGTAGTGATTCATAAGGACCACGTAAATACATAGCTCTTGTTTCAATTTTATATTTCTTAGCTTTATCTAATACTTCCATTGGCACACTTACTTTATGTATCTTTTCTTCTGTATATCGATAACCAGCAAATGTATCATTATATTCTACACCATCAATAATGACCCATGCTTCACCTTTAGCTTTAGTAGTAAAGACAATTTGATAAGTATCTTCTACTGCATAAACGACAGGAGTGTTAATATCATTGATTAAGCATATATCATATTGCCAAATAACTCCAACAATAAATAAAACTATAAGCATAACTACAGGAACCCAACGTTCATGTAAGCGACGACTATTGATAATCACATTCCATAATATAGGGACTATAGATACTGCACTAATAAAAGCTAAGCCATACATGAACTCTCTTATGAAGTAGTGCGTAGCTTCTGTCGTTAAAGAGATGATGTAAGCATCTAATCCTAAGAATAACAGATTAATTGGAATAATAATAAATAGTATCCACTTAGGATATTTCTTCATAATACAAAGTGCCATCATCGTAAGTGTAGCGACTATGATTGTTGCTAGTAAATAGTATGGCATAGCTTTGAAGGTATATCGTACAATACCAGACCACATGGCACGTATCGCAAAATATACTAATAGATTAAATACCGTAAGAATAGTAAAGGATATAAATATCCATGGATTATGTTGTTTTTTCATATAATTCTCCCTATTTATTTCTTATATTATAACGTATATTAATATATTTTGATAATTATAAATAATAATATTATATTAAATCGCAACGTATAAAATAACCTTTATAGTTATGTAAAGTGTACTTGACAAAAAATGTAAAGTAAACTATACTATAAATGTAAAGTTAACTTAACAAAGGAGAAGTCTATGAAAACAAGAAAATTTGATGATATTAAAACAGTAAAGTACTTAACTATAATTTATACATTATGTGCAATTATTTGGAGTATCAATAGTTATTTAAAATGGACAGATGGTGATAGAGGAATTGATTTAGGACTAACAGTATTCTGTGCTATTCTATGGATTATATCTTCAGTATTAAGTATTATGCGTTATCATAAATTGAAGCAGGAAGGAAAATAATCTATGAAAACAAGAATTGCTGAGCTACGAAAGGAAAGGCGTATCTCACAAGAGGAGTTAGCACTTGCAGTTAAGGTGACACGTCAAACAATCATATCAATTGAGAAAGAAAAGTATACGGCATCATTACAGTTAGCCTATAAAATCAGTCAATATTTTGGACTGAGTATTGAAGAAGTATTTATCTTTGAGGAGGAAGAATAATTATGGAAGAATATAGACAAACATTAATCACAAGACATAAAATCTATTTATTGGCATTAAGCTTAATTGTAGTTTTCTTTTCAATTAATCGTTTTTTAGATTACGGAATTGTGATTCCTAATCCACATACAGCAGACTTCGTACATGGCTTATTCGCGGGTACTGCATTTGGAATTGAAATCTTGTTGGTGATAGGAATATTCAAAAATGTACGTGCTTTAAAGGATGAAAAGAGATTAGAGGAGCTATATATAGCGGAGAATGATGAGAGAACAGCATATATTAAGAATAAAATTGGTGGAGACTTTGCTACTTACATGACAATCTTCCAAATTGTGGTAGCTATTGGACTAGCATTTGTTGATATTCGATTTACTTTTGTGCTTTATGCAGTAACAATGGTTGAATGTATTATTCGTATTATTATGAAGGCATGGTACATGAAAAATATATAACTTATTATTCTTATTTTCTTGCTTTAGGAAAGTACAGGGTGTATACTCAAAATAGGTAGTAATTGAAACGGGGGTATCAAAAATGATAGAAGTAAAGAATTTGGTGAAAGATTATGGTAGTGTAGTGGCAGTTGATGATATTTCATTTGTTGCGGAAAATGGTAGAATTAGCGTGTTATTAGGGCCTAACGGTGCTGGTAAGTCTACTACCATTAAGAGTATTGCAGGGTTATTAACACATGATGGTGATATTTTAATTGATGGTCATGAGAATACATCAATTGAGGCTAAGAAAAGCTTTGGTTATATTCCTGAAGTACCTATTTTCTATGAAAACCTTACAGTTGAAGAACATATTAAGTTTATTGGGAAAGCATATAAATTAGATAATTATATGGAATATGCTGATTATTTATTAGAAAAGTTTAACTTATCTGACAAAAAGAAAACTGTTGCCAAGAAGCTTAGTAAAGGTATGACTCAAAAGCTATCAATGATTCTAGGACTAATGACTAAACCAACTTCAATGATGATGGATGAACCAATGATTGGTTTAGATCCTCAAGCAATTGAAGAGGTATTAGTATTACTGAAAGATTTAAAGGAAAGTGGTATTAGTATTTTAATAAGTACTCATATCATTGATGTGATCAATGATCTTTGGGATGATGCATATATTATGAATAAAGGTAAAATTGTACGAGTTGTACGTCGTGAAGAATTAAAGGAAGATGAATCATTAAAGGATATCTTCTTTGAATGTGTAGGTGAGTAATATGCAAGCTCTAACATATTTATTCTTTACGAAGATGAAAGGAACAGTACGTAATATTTTCTCTAATGCAGTAAGTGGCATTATTACGTTTATTAGTATTATCTTCGTGTTGTTTCTTACATTTATGATTTTTACTATGAAGGAAGAATTAGGAGAAACAGTATCGGTTACTGATGTACACGCACTTATCATGATGTATCTAGGTGCAATGTTCTTTTTCTCAGCTATATTATTCCTACAAAAGCGTACAGCATTAGTATATAAAGCTGATGCGAACTATATATTTAGTGGACCTTTTTCACGTAAGACAGTACTTAACTATTTATTAGTAGATAGTGTTAAGGGCAGTATCTTGTATGCTTTATTTGCTGTGTTTTATTTATGTATGATGGCTGGTTATTTGCCAGCAGTAACACCTGGATTTGTTGGTATCGCATTTATTGTAAGTACTGTACTATTATTTGTGATGTTAGGTGGATTAACGTATTTATATTTACTAGAAATTACTAATCCTAATGCCAAGAAAATTAAAATAGGTGTCATTGTAGTGATTGCTGTATTAGTTATTGGATTATTTGCGAAGAATTTCTTAGAATGTCCTAATGATATTCAACTAGCAGTAGCTAATTTCTTAGAAGATCCATTATTCTATTTTGTACCTCTATTTGGTTATACTAAGTTATGCTTAGTGGGTTTTGTTGAAAAGAATGTAATGATGTTTGTTGGCGGACTTGCCTTAGATATCTTTATCGCAGTAGTGTTATGGCTATTAATAGTGAATGTGCGTGGTGATTTCTATGAGAAGGTTATGGAAGATGCTGAATGGGCAGATGAAATACGTAAACAAGCACAATTAGGTAAAACTAAAGAAGATATGAATAAAAAGATTAAAGAAGTCAAGAATGTTGAATTCCGCTCAGGAGCTGCAGCAATTGCTTCTAAGAATATTTTAGAATTACGTAAGACTAAGAACTGGTTACGTAAACAAGAGGCCTTCTTAATGTTGTTTTACTTAGCGATTGCTTTCATGATTGATATGGGATATACATTCTTCCAATACTATATTTTGATTATCTTATTAATGTCTGCTAATACTGATTTTATCGTACAAGAGTTAAAGCATCATTATATTTACTTAATTCCTGATAAGCCATTTAAGAAAATTATGTATTTAATTCAACCAATGATGATTAAGATGGTTATCATGGTACTATTCGGCTTAACAGCAGGATTAATTGTGTTTAGACCTTCAATTATTGAATACCTGGCATCAATCGCAAATATTCTTAGCTATGGTATTATGTTTATTGCAGGTTCGATTTGGTCTATTCGTTTATTAAAGAGTGGCAACAATGCCTTTGCAGAACAAATGATCAAAATGCTAGTTATGCTTGCTGCTTGTATTCCTGCTGTTGTTGCATCAGTAGCAGTGATACTACTTGTTGATCCTAATATGTCTTATGATACATTAATGAGTATTGTAAGTGTTGTGTCAGTTATATGTAATGGATTAGTTGGTCTATTATTTATTATCTTTGCCAAGGGAATGCTTAATGGCGCCAATGTCATGGCAGATTAATTAAAACAAAAGAAGTGCTTCATTTGTCTACTTTAGTGAGATTTTATCATTTAGCACTTCTTTTATATTTGTGGAAATGAATGTTACGTGATATACTTATGAAGTTTTGGAGGTATATATATGAGTATTAAACTAGTTGCATGTGATTTAGATGGAACTTTACTAAATGATGATAAGGTCATTAGTGAAAGAAATTATAAAGTTATTCAAACTTTGGAAGACAACAATATAGACTTTTTAATATGTACTGGTAGAGAAAAGAATAGTGTTATTCAATTAAAAGAAAGACATCATTTAAATTGTGAAGCTATTATGATGAATGGTGCTTTATATATGGATAAGAATAATATTGTATGTTTCTCTAAAAAGATAGCTGATGAAGCCGTAAAGAAAATCATTGAGATATTTGATAAGTATGATTGTGACTTTATTGTGCAAACATTAGAGGGGATTCGTTCTCGTCATACATATGAGGAATTAATCGAACACTTTGCTGAACATATGGTAGAAATTGGTTGGGCTACAACCCTTCAACAAGCTCATGAAAAGATGAAGGATTTCAATTTCTTTGAGGGAAATCAAAAGTATGAAACGATTGATGAATTACTATCTGCTGGTGTTTTGAAAATTGAAAATCATCAAAATCATAATCCTGACATTACGGATGATATTAATAAAGAGCTAGAGGAAATAGATGGTATTTCGATTGTATATTATCCTAGTGGTAATGTAGAGATAACTGATGTGAATGCTACTAAGGGTCAAACATTATATGAAGTAATGAAGCTTAAAGGCTATTCATTAGAAGAGGTTATGCCATTTGGTGATGAAGATAATGATTACTCGATGTTATCATTATTCCCTAATTCCGTTGCTATGTGTAATGGTAATGAAAGAGTGAAGAAAGTATCGGGGAAGATTAGTGAATTTAGTAATCATGAAGATGGTGTGGCAATCGAGATAGAACGGTTGTTTAAGTAAATAAGATATGATAGAATGATAACGGTGATTATATATGAAGAAATTAAGAAATATACTACTATGTTTACTATTAATATTAAGTGGATGTAGCGGTACTAAAGAAAATGCAGAAGTAAATGAAATGGGATGTACTGTAGGTAGTTCCAAATCACTTAAAGTATATGAACAATATACACAAATAGCACCTAATTTAGGCTTTGATACATTCGTACAGTTAACAGCGTATGTTGAGAAAGTAAGTGATTTCAATGAGTATTGGACTATTGTGAAAGAAAATTGGGAATATTATGATAAGCTATTTGATAAGTATGATAGCTTTGATGGTGTAAACAATATAAAAACAATCAATGATAATGCTGGAATTGCACCAGTTAAGGTTGATGATGATTTAATGGAAATGATACTTTTATCTAAAAAGTATTATGAAATAACTGATGGTGCATTTGACATTACGATGGGTCCAGTATTAGAAATCTGGCACAATTACCGTGAAGAAGGCGAAGCATTAAACAAAGATGGTAAAGATGGTAGATTACCAACTCAAACAGAATTAGACGAAGCTGCTAAGTATGTAGGTTGGAATTATGTAGAAATTGATGAAGCTAATCAAACCGTTTATCTTACTGATAAGAATGCATCACTAGATGTTGGTGGTGTTGCGAAAGGTTTTGCAGCTGAGAAGATTGCGTTAAAGCTAGAATGTGCAGGCATGGTAAGTGGGTTAGTAAATGCTGGTGGTAATATTCGTGCCATTGGTTCTAATCCTAATGGTGAAGCATGGTCAGTGGGTATCACGAATCCTAATGATTATACTAACCCATTAAGCTATGAAGCTATATATTATAAAGAAAGCATGTCATTTGTAACTAGTGGTGATTATTTGCGTTACTATACAGTAGGAGATGTTATGTATAACCACATTATTTCTCCATATACATTATGGCCAGCTAATAACTTCCGTTCAGTTTCAATCAATATTAAGAATAGTGCATTGGCTGATATTTATTCTACTTCATTATTTATCCAAGATTATGAAACAGGCTTAAAGCTTAGTGAAGAACAAGGCTTTGATGCATTATGGGTAGTGGATATTGAAGATGCCTTTGAAGCAGAATATAGTGAAATTATTGATTATGATGAGAAGGTTAAAGGTATTCAATTGGTTGCCAATGAGTCTGCTGTAAGTCATACTGGTAAATTAAAGAATAACTATTAAGAAGGAGTATATCTCCTTTTTATTATGTTTAAATGATTAATTAAACGTTAAGGTATTGTTTAAAAGAGTAAATATGGTATAATATTTTCTGCTTTTAAGAGGTAATTATTATGAAAGATTATAAACAGGTATTTCGTACAATTTGGAGTGTACTAGCAGTAATTTTATCTGCTTTAGTGTATGCTAGTGCGATTAAAATCTTCATGGCATCTGCTGATTTATTCCCAGCTGGATTCTCTGGTATATCACAGTTAATTTCACGTGTAGGAGATGAATTCTTTGGTGTGAATATTTCATTCTCTGTATTATACTTATTATTAAATATTGGACCAACTATCCTAGTATACAAACATGTAGGTAAACGTTTTACTATTTTATCTGTTCTACAATATGTATTTGTATCTATCTTCGTTGAAGTATTGCCACAAAGTAGTTTAACTGATGATATCTTATTGATGGCAGTGTTCGGTGGTATCTTAGCGGGGTTAGGAAACTCGATTGCCTTAGTTAATAATGCTTCAACTGGAGGGACAGATTTCTTAGCGATTTATGCTTCAACTAAATATAATATCGTCACATGGAACTATGTAATGGCAGTTAATGCATGTATATATGTAATTGCAGGATTCTTATTTGGTTGGGATAAATGTATGTATTCAATTATCTACCAATTCTGTAATACAACAATGGTTAAACAATTCCATAATCGTTATCAATTACGTACATTATTCATTGTAACTGAATATCCTGATGATGTGAGTGACAATATTTTCAAAACTTGTCGCCACGGTATTACGAAATTCTGGTGTGAAGGTGAATATTCTCATAAGCCTAAATCATTCTTATATATGACTTGTAATGCGTTCCAAGTTAATGAGATTGTAGCTGCTGCTAAGAAAATTGATCCACATTGCTTTATTAATATCGTGAAAACTGAAAAAGTTATTGGTAATTATTATCAACAACCATTAGATTAATGACATATGATTTTCATATGTCTTTATTTATATTAGTATAGGAGGCTTGGGGATGACATTTGGAGAACGATTAATAGAATTACGCAAGCAAAAAAATCTATCGCAAGAACAACTAGCAGAAATCATGGATGTATCTAGACAATCTATTTCTAAATGGGAAACTGATAAAGCATATCCTGAAATGAATCGACTAGTATTTATGAGTGATTATTTTGGAGTGTCATTAGATTATTTAATGCGTGGAGAAGAAGAAAAAATGAAATCAACAACCTATCAAGCGGAAAATATGATGGTAGTATGGAATACTTTTGTGAGTAATTTAAACGATAAACAAAAGAGAATGTTTATCTTTATGTATGGCTTAGTAGCCCTTGTATTAGTACTTCTAGCCGTATTTCTTACTTATAGTTTAGGATACGCTTTAGGTAAATTTATATATCATCTAGCACATTAATGCATATGCAACCGCAAGTTTACGTGCATGCTACTACAAATTGGTGGTATTTGTTACTATTTACATAGTATTATCTAACAAAAAATAAGGAGGTAATAACTATGGAAGAACTTAGAAAGTGGTGGAATGAATGTCCTTCACCTAAGATGAAGTTTTGTGTTAGTGTGGGGAGTATCTTACTAGCATTATATTTCATTTATGATTTAGGGTATGCAGTAGGAAAGCTTATAGCTCATTTGGGTATTTAATGACATAGTGGGTACATGGTTTTTCTTTCCAATTTAAAATTTGTATTGTATAATATAAATGAAGAGGAGTGTGAAGTATATGAGTATATCAATTAATAGTAATTATTCTAATTATTCTAACTATTATAATAATAAACTATCATTACGTAATGCGAATCAAAATATGACAGGTGAAACACCTGATTCTGTACGTGAAGCTGCTCTTCAAAAACAAATGGAATTGGAAGGCTTAGAAGGCAAGAATATTCGTGACGAATATAAAGAGGAAGAATGTCAAACTTGTAAGAATCGTAAGTACCAAGATGGTTCTGATGATTCAGGAGTAAGCTTCCAAACGCCTACACATATAAACAAGGGTGATGCAGCGAGTGCTGTTCGTGGGCATGAGTATGAACATGTTGTTCGTGAACAAGCAAAGGCTAAACGTGAAGGTAAAGAAGTAGTGAGTCAAAACGTTCAAATTCACACTAGTATCTGTCCTGAATGTGGTGATGTATATGTTAGTGGTGGTACTACAAGAACGACTACAGCAGAGAAAGTTCAAAACCGTTATGATGTAGGAAAAGATAAAGAAAAAACAAGATTTCAAGCAAATATTTAATCCATCGTAAAGATGGATTTTTTTGTAAGGGAGAAATATTGTTTAAAATAGTAGAAAGTTAACCATGATAATGGTATAATAATCGTATGTAGGTGGGAGGAAATAGAATATGAATATTCGTGAAATAGTTGAAAGCTATAAGGATGAAATCATAGAAAAAACAAGGGAATTAGTTAGTTATGAATCTGTTCAAAGCCCATCAGAAAAGAATTATCCATTTGGGAAAACAGTTGCTGATTGCCTACACAGTGCACTTAATATGTGCGATGAATATGGCTTTAAAACAGTAAATTTAGATAATTATGTTGGGTATGCTGAAATTGGTGAAGGAAAGAAATTAATTGGGGTATTAGGACATCTTGATGTAGTTCCTTTAGGAACAGGCTGGACACATGATCCACTTGGTGGAGAAATTGTTGATGGCGTTATGTATGGCCGTGGAACAAGCGATGATAAAGGACCAGTTGTATGTGCAATGGTGGCTTTAAAGATTGTGAAGGAGTTACGTCCTGAATTAAATAAACGTATTCGTTTAATTATGGGATGTAATGAAGAAACAGGTTCACGTTGCTTGAAATACTATGTAGATAAAGAAGGGCACATTGATTACGGTTTTACTCCTGATGGACCATTCCCAGGATGCTTTGGAGAAAAAGGGCATCTTCGTTTGAAGATTGTTGGAAAGACTAAGCTAGTACGTTTTGTTGCTGGTGTAGCTGCCAATGTTGTACCTAATTGTTGTGAATTTGAGGTAGAGAAGAACTCATTTGATGAAAATAAGTTTGCGGAATACTTGAAATCGCAAGATATTAGATTTGAGAAAACAGTTAATGAAGTGAATGGAAATTGGATTTATAAAGTATTTGGTGTAGCTGCTCATGCTTCTTTACCAGAACTTGGTAAGAATGCGATATCTTATGCCATGATGGCATTAGAAACAGCAGGTTATGAAGATGAATTAGTACATTTCTATGCATCTTGTATTGGCTTAACAACAGATGGTTCATTATTTGGATGTGCATGTCATGATGAATATGGTGCATTAACATTCAATGTTGGAATTGCTGATACTTATGAGCCTGGAACAGTATACTTTATTGTAGATTCTCGTTTCCCAGTAAGTATGAAGAGTTCTAAAGTTTGTGACTTGATTGTGACTGGTGAAGTTAATTCTAATGTACGTGTAGAAATTCTACATCGTAGTGAACCACTATTCTTTGAACCAACTTCTCCATTAGTTACAATGCTTAAAGAAGCTTACCAAGAAGTAACAGGAACTAATGATGAACCTGTTACGATGGGTGGTGGAACATACGCACAAGGTATTCATAACTGTATTGCTTTCGGTGGCGAATTCCCTGGTATTGATGTACATATGCATGATGCTGACGAATTTATTCGAGTAGATCATATGTTACTTCAAACAGAAATCTACGTTAATGCTTTACTTAAATTATTAGATTATGAAGGATAAGGTCATTATGACCTTATTTTTTCGTTTTTTGAAAAATTGGTGAGCAGAATAATTGAAGATGTTATACATATAATGTATAATTAACCCATAAATGTTATTAAGTGGAAATATTGTGTAAATATAATTACTAGTATTGTTAATTAATAAATTGTAATTTTAAAAAAGTTGCCTTTTATTAAACACTTAATTATAGGAGGCGAATAATTATGAAAAAGAAAATGTTGAAGTCCAACAAGACGGTTTTATCGAGTGCAGTTACAATCTTGATGATTATTTTCTGTGCATTTGCCGTATTCGTTATGAGATCAACTACTAAACAATTGTCTGAAGCATTAAATAATCAACATAATTTATCTGTTTATGCAGGTGCATTTGGTGATGCTTCAGCTTACTTAACAGATGAAGTTAGAGCTTATTCTGTTACAGGTGATCAAGTGCATTATGATAATTATTGGTATGAAGTAAATACTGCACAAAATCGTGAAAAGAATATTGCGTTAATGAAAGAAATCGGATTAGAACAAAATGAATTAGCAATGTTAGATCAAATTTCTGCACTTTCTAATGGTTTAGTTCCATTAGAAGAGCAAGCTATGAAAGATGTTCAATCTGGTAATCAAAGTGCTGCGTTTGAAGCATTATATGGTGAAAGATATGAAACTGATGCTGCTAAGATTTCAGCTATTATTGAGGATTTTGATGCGACTATTCAAGAAAGAATGGAAGCTAGAGTTGCTTATTTAGAAAATTTAGTAGCTTTATTTACTACTGCAACTTATATTGCTGTTGTTGTTACTTTATTGGCTCAATTATTCTTAGTACAATTCGTATTGCGTGAATTAATCGCTCCAATTAAGAAGATTGAAAAGAAAACTGAAGAACTTTCTGAAGGTAACTTAAGTGGTGAATTTGATATTGAAATCGATACTACAGAAATTGGTAGAACTGCTAACTCAATTCATAATTTACAAGACTTCCAAAAAGAAATTATTGCAGATATCGACTACTTATTGTCTGAAATGGCTAATGGTAACTTCGATATTAAGACTAGATGTGAAGAAAAGTATGTAGGTGATTATCGTAATATTATCTTATCATTACGTAATATTAACCGTACATTAAGCTCAACATTAACTGAAATCAATGTTGCTTCTGATCAAGTAAATAGTGGTGCTGATCAAGTATCTGCGGCTGCTCAAGCATTATCTCAAGGTGCTACAGAACAAGCTGCTTCAGTAGAAGAATTAAGTGCTACAATTATTAATGTATCTAATCAAATCCAAGAAGTTGCTTCTAATGCTAAGATTGCTGATCAACACAGTGCTGAAACAGAAACTACTATTTCAGAATGTAATGACAAGATGCGTTCTATGATTGAAGCTATGGAAGACATTAGTAAGAAATCTGATGAAATTAGTAAGATTATTAAAACTATTGAAGATATCGCCTTCCAAACAAATATCCTTGCTTTAAATGCTGCAGTAGAAGCTGCTAGAGCTGGTGTTGCTGGTAAAGGATTCGCAGTTGTTGCTGATGAAGTACGTAACTTAGCTGGTAAATCATCTGAAGCTGCTAAGAGTACTACATCATTAATTGAAGAAACAGTTACGTCTGTTAACAATGGTACTAAGATTGCTAATGATACTGCTAATGTATTAAATGTAGTAGTAGAGAAGAGCTTAGATGTTGCACAAGCTATTTCTAAGATTTCGAATGCAGCAGAAGAACAAGCTATGGCTATCTCTCAAGTATCAATTGGTATGGATCAAATTAATGCCGTTGTTCAAACTAACAGTGCTACAGCAGAAGAATCAGCTGCTGCTAGTGAAGAGTTAAGCGGACAAGCTAATATGCTAAAAGAATTAATTGGTCAATTCACTTTAAGAAATGACTAATACTTAGTTAAATGCTTAAAAAAGGAAGTTTAAATGCTTCCTTTTAATATGCCTAAATACTATTGAAAAGTATTATTCATAGATAATTAATCTAATTATGCTTAAAATATATGATAATTTAGTATTTATTACTAATTTACAAAACAAAATAGTAGAAGATTTATTAGAAAAAGATTATAATTATAATAGTAGAGTATGGATTAAAGGAGGAAATAAAGATGAGAAAAGTCTTTAGTCTTCTAATGATACTATGTTTAGTATTAACTGGATGTTCAAAAAAGAAAGAATCAGGTGAAGGTTCTGAAGCAGGTGGTCCAGAAGTGGTAACACTAATTGCTAATGTTCCTGATACTACTGAAAGTAAAATATATGAGCTTTTTAGTGCGTTTAAAACAGAGGTTGAAACTAATTCTGGTGGATTAGTGATGATTGAACTGCAAACTGAAGAAGTTAAGAGTGGTAAAGAAATTGAAAGTATTATAGATGAAAAGATTGACTTAACTGTACTAAATAAGTCTATTTTAGTTGAAGCTAATCCGTTCTTAGAAATGTTTGATTCATGGTTTTTATTTTTAGATTATGAACATTATCGTATTGCCATGGATGATAAGGTTGGCGACATTATGTTTAAAGAAATTGGAACTAATACAGGGTTAAAAGTATTAGGTAGTTTATATGAAGATAGTAAAGTATTTAATGTACGTGGCTATGCAGGATTAACATTACCTGAACATTTTGAACCAATTGATTTAGGTGTCAAGAGTTCTGAAGTTTCCGTTGCTGAGGCAAAGACACTAGGGGCAAGTGCAGTGGTTATTGTACCTAATAATACGTATAGATATTTGGCAGAACGTATAATTAATGGGTATGATGCATATTTAAAAGATATTAGAGCTGACAAGTATTATGAAATGACTGATACTATTATAAATAGTAATCATGTATTTGATTTTAGTTTTATTGTAATGAATCAAACTAAATGGGATTCTTTTTCAGTTGAACAAAAAGATGCTGTACAAACAGCAATACTACATTTAGAAGAAAGCTATGATGCGTATATTCAAGCAGAACGTGCTGAATTAATTAATTTCTATAAAGGTTATGGATTAGCAATAGATGAGCTTGAGAAAGAAACATTCTTCTATGCGTATCAAGATTTATATCGTGGGAATATCGAATATACAAGTACATGGAATACCGAGTATTATGAGCGTATTTTACGTTTAGGTATTAATTTATTAAATGAACGTGAAGAAGCTAAAGATAAAGTTTTAAGTGGTCAATAGGAGATAGCACTATGAAATTTGTAAGATGTAATTCAATAAGAGAAAATATGGTATTAGCCCGTGATTTACATTTATTTGACCAAGAATCAAATAAGGTGCTTTTATTGCGTAAGGGTGCTAAGCTATCTACTGGGTATATTAAACGTTTAAAAGAAATTGGTATTGTTGGTGCATATATTAAAGATGGTATAGCTGATGAAATTGAAATCCATACAGTTATGCAAGATGAAGAAAAGGTAAAGGCTATTCTTGAAGTTAAGCATTTATTTGATGCTTCATTATCAAAAACTACTGATGTCACACCAGAAGATGTTGGCAAGTTACAAAATGTCGCAAATAGCTTAGTACATAATATTATTTATGAAAACTTCGTAAGAATTAGTATTGGCGATATTAAGAGTTATGATGATTATACATATCATCATTCATTATCTGTTGCGGTATTATCAATTGCGATTGGACAAGTATTAGGATTACCTATTGATAAGCTAAATAAACTAGGAGTATGTGCATTACTTCATGATATTGGTAAGACAGGTATCTCGAAGCATATTATTGAAAAGCCTGCAAAACTTACTTTTAAAGAATATGCAGAAGTTAAACAACATGCATTACTTGGTGGTATTTATCTTCGTGAACGTGAGTTAGTAGATGATGAAATCTATAATGGTGTTATTACGCATCATGAACGCTATGATGGTAAAGGTTATCCTCATGGACTTAAAGGAAAGAAAATACCTTTATTTGGAAGAATTATTGCGATTGCAGATGTATATGATGCTTTAACTAGTAATCGACCATATAGAACTCCTATGACACCTACAGAGGCGTTTGAGTATATTATGGGAAATAGTGGTATACATTTTGATCCAGATATTGTTGATGCATTTATGCGTAAGGTTGAACCATATCCTATTGGTAGTTGTGTAATGTTAAGTAATGGTGAAGTTGGTATTGTGATTAATACATTTGATGAATTGCCATTACGACCAATTGTGAAGGTATTAAAGACAAATCGTATTTATAACTTACAAGAAGATTTAAGTTTAATAGGTTTAGTTATTAAAGGTTATTATGCAGAAGTTAATGTAGAAGAAGTGAATTTATAGGGTTTCTTGTTTAAAAAACTATCTTTTTAGAAGTTGAAGCCGATATATATTATATGATTTATTTGTAGTAAATGGGAGGTTAAGAAATGAAAAAGATTCTAAAAATCTTGGTACCTATATTAATTGTTGTGGCAATAGGTATTGGTGGATTCTTTGGTTTTTCATATTATCGTTCAATCAAAGGAGATTCAAAAACTGTTGTTTATAATGATAATGGTACATATGCAGAAGAAGAAGTACTGAATGATGTGGTTGTTAATGCGAGTTCTGCAGAACTTCGCAACAAGACAATTGAAGGTACTCTAACTATCAAATCTGAAGGTTCCCATGATATTCTATTACGTAATGTAGCAGTCGGTGGAGATATTATTATTGAAGACGCTAAGCAAGAGTATACAGTAATACTTAGTAATGTAAGCTGTCGTAATGTAAAGATTGATTGTGACGTACCAGTTAACATTAAAGTTATGGATTCCACAGTACTTACTAATATAACTACAGATTCATCTGTTAGTATTACGGAAAACCTGGATACAAGAAGTGAAGGCGTTAAGAATGTTATTATAAGTTCTAATGCGCAGATGATTACTGATGAAGAAGGTAATGAAGTCAGTGATGGTGGTAGTGAAGTTTCAGTATCGTTATATAATACTGGGCTTGATTCATTAACTGTTTCTAGTCCTGCTTCAGTATATTTAAGTTCAAATAGTATTGTTGAAAATATGACTACAAATAGTCAAACTAATTTAATTAATGAAGGTTCAGTAGGATTATTAACTGCGAATGCTAATACCATTTATTTAAATAAACCAGCTTCAAGTGTAGTTAAAGATGGTGTAGATATTCGTAGTCAAGAAGAAGTTGTTTATGATAATGAACATCCAGAAACTAATGTAACTGATACAACAACTACAACTAAAAAGAAAACTACGACTACAACTACTGAAGAACCAGAAGTTACAACAACAAAGAAAACGACAACGACTAAACGTGTAACTACAACAACTACAACTACTAAGAAGGTTAATTATCCAATCATTAGTTGTGATGATTTAGTTGTGATGGTAGGTAATACAGTTAATCCGTTAAATGGTGTGACATGTACTGATACTGAGGATGGTAAAATTGCGATAAAGAGCAGTCATATTTCAGCCAACACAGTAAATACTAGTCAACCAGGTACATATTCAATTACTTATACAGTAACTGATAAAGATGGTAATACTACAACTAAAGTGCGTAAGGTTGTAGTTGAAGAAGATCCTAATAAACTAAGTGCACCTACTAATTTAGATATAGACTACAACAATGAAGGTGATTTAATAGTTACTTGGGATAAAGTGGCAGATGCATATGATTATAGTGTATTTGTAAATGGTAAGAATGTAATTAAGTCAGTAAGTACTAATTCGGCAAAGATTACTAATTATATTAATTTAAAGAAGGAAAATACGATTTCTGTTAGTGCTGCACCATCTCCAAGCAGTTCATTAAAGGAATCAGTCCAAAGCTCAATCACATTCAATTATACACCTGGTACAATGACATTACCTACATCAACAACAGTTGGTACTAGGATGTCAGGAACTTATGAATTTAGTCCATTATATGTTAATACACGTGCTATTAATCGTATTATCGTAACAGTTGAGAAATATGTTGATAGAGAATATGAGCCTGTAGCAGATGTAAGAGTAGGTACTAAGCTTACAGATGAAGACGGTATTGCTAATATCACAAATTATGCTCGTGGTGAAAGTAATATTAGTTTTGAATTTAATACTAGCGGTGCTTACCGTGTTACATTGGAGTTAGACACAGACAGTGGTAATGAAATTGTTATGAGTGAAGTTGTTGATGTTTACAATTCTGATGGTACTTTAAATAGTAGTGGTGAAGATTTGGCAGTTGAAGACTTCTATGTAAATTATCGTTCATCTAAGAAATGGTCTGTTAACTTATTATTTAAAACTGCTATGAATGTGGATTTCCGTGATAGTTGGAATGACTTGGACCTACAATTAGTATTTACAACTAGTGATGGTTCAGAAGTTTCTACAGTTTATGTGGATTTATATGATGCAGGATTAAATAAGAAAATCTTATATTCTGGTGAAACAATTACAATTAAAGTAGATCAAGGCGATGATGATATTTCAGGTATTGATGAATTATACGATTATCTAAATGCTGATACTGAAGAGGAACCTAGAGTATATGCTAGTGGAACATTGAAGGTTAGCGCAGGAAGTCGTGCTAATACTACTGTTGATTATGAAGTAGAATTACCAAAGATTAGATTTAATTAGTATAAAGAAAGGAAGATATCCATACGATATCTTCCTTTTACTATATAGAAGTTCTAAATTTTCTAGTCATCGAGTAATATCCAATAACTAATACAATAACTGATCCTAACCATGCAAGTGGTTCTGCAAAGAAGATGTTCATTTCACCAAAATAATTTGGGATAAGCAAAGAAGCGCCAATACGCATTATTAATTCCGCAAAACCTGTAATTAGAGGAATAGTGCTATTTCCTAATCCAATGATTGTAGAACGAAGAATATGTAAACAATATAAGATTGGTAATGAAACACTCATAATGAATAAATAACGATAAGCGACATTCATAGTAGCAATAATCTCTTCAGGGGTTCCTGTAATGAATAGTGATAAAATATTATTACCAAATAGAATCATTATTGCACAAATAAGAATTGATGTGAATAGTCCAATAAACTGTGCAGCTTTAACGCCATCTAATATTCTCCTGTAGTTAGATGCTCCTAGGTTTTGACCAGTATAAGTAGTCATCGCATATCCATAGGAAACAGCAGCTGTTTCAATTAATCCATATAAACGATTTGTTGCTGTAACGCCAGCGATAAAGATAATACCGAATTGATTCATAATAGCTTGTACAATGATACCACCAATTGATATTGTGATATTTTGGAAAGCCATTGGGAATCCTAGATATAATAATTTTGATGATAATTTATAGTCAATTTTGAAATCATCTTTAGTAAAGCTTAAGAATTTGATATGTAATAAATGCCATGTTGAATATATACCAGCAAATAATTGAGCTAATACAGTTGCAATAACAGCACCAGCAATTCCCATTTTTAAAGGTCCTACAAATAGGATATCTAATACGATATTAGTTAATGAGGCAAAAATCATTGCATTTAGTGGTACTTTACTATTCCCAAAGGCACGTAAATGACTAGCTGCATAATTATAAAGCATCATGATAGGACATCCTAAATAGTAAATTCGTAAATAAACTAAAGCTTGATCAAGAATTTCTAATGGTGTATCCATTAATATTAATAGTGGCTCTAATATGAATTGACCTATAATTAGAAGAGCAATTGACAATATACATGAGATAATTGCTGAATTAGCCATACATTTACGGATTTGTTCATAGTCTTTAGCTCCATATGCTTGAGCTGCAGGAATTGAGAAACCTTGTGTGAATCCTTGTATAGCAGACAACAACATCCAGGTAATCCAGCTACCACTCCCAACAGCAGCTAATGCATGCACACCAAGAAACTGACCAACAATAATAGTATCAGCAACTGTATATAATTCTTGGAATATATTACCTGCCATTAATGGTAAGGCAAATTTAATAATTAATGGGGTAGGTTTTCCAATTGTCATATCCTTTGTATTCATAAAGCACCTCCTAAAATAACTAGTGTATAATACCATGATGTATTTCTGAAATCAATAGTAGGCCATAAAATAAAAGTACTGAATTAATCAGTACTTTAGTGATTATTGTGAGTTAAAAGATTAGAACCATTTTACTCTGCCATCAAATTTTGTATAAATAGCATCGTTATCGAAACCATCAACATTTTGAGATTGGAATACATATGGTTTAATACCTTGTTCAGCACAAATCTTTATTGCTTCAGAAACGACAGTATTTAATAAGAACATACTAACGATAGATGAACCAGGACCTGTTAAGATACCGTTGATGTTTAATAATGCATCACCTGAAGGTACGCAAGTATCTAATACATAGTCAACGCATTCGAATAAACGTTTGCCACTAGCATGACGAGATGTTTGTGACTTAGATTGTGCAACGTTAGTAACAGCAATACTAATAACACCTTCCTTTTGACAACGCATAGCCATTTCGATAGGTGCAGCATTACGTCCAGAGTTACTAGAAATAATCATGATATCACCTGCATTAATCTTATAGCTATCATAGATAATATCAGCTAAACCAGATAATTTTTCTAATGCACCACTTCTTTGAGCACCATTAGATGTTAATACATCTGGATCTAGAATTGCATTAACATTACCCAATCCACCAGCACGACCGAATAATTCGATACCAATCATATGTGAGTGTCCTGTTCCAAATGTATGGATAATTTTGTCATCCTTAATATTTACAGCAACTTTTTGTGCTAATACTTTAATTGTTCCTTTATTTGTTTCGTAAGCAGTTTTTAATAATTCATCAAGCTTAGACATGTATTCAAATTCAAACATATTTCTCCTCCTTTTTATTAATTGTATAAATGCATATTTAATAAATTTATGCTTGTTATTTCATTATACCATATAATTTTATTATTGAACTTGTTAATGCATATAAATGGCAATATAAAAGTTAGGAGATAATATAGGAAAGAAATGTTAATACGTAACATTTGTGCTAAATATGGTTAATATAATATTCAATGTAATGGTATTGGTCTGGCTATATTGAACCATGATTAACTAAAGCATTATTTTAAATTTCATTAAACGATTGAATTTATATTTGAATAATTATATAATACCAATAGATGAGTAGAGATACAATAAGTATCAATAATGGAGGAACTATGAAAATTATTATTGTTGAAAATTATGATCAATTAAGTGAAAAAGCTTTTGAGGTTATGAAAGAAGTTATTGATTCTAAAGAAAATCCTGTATTAGGATTAGCTACAGGATCTAGTCCAATCGGCTTATACAAATGTATGATTGAAGATCACAAAAAGAATGGTACTGATTATTCTAAAGTTACTACATTCAATTTAGATGAATATGTAGGATTAGATAAACATCATAGTCAAACATATTATACTTTTATGCATGAAAATCTATTTGAAGGAGTCGAAATTCCTGAAGAAAACGTTCAGTTACCTCTGGGAAATGGTGATTTAGAACAAAATTGTAAAGACTATGAAAAAGCAATGGAAGATTATGAAGTTGATATTCAATTATTAGGTATCGGCTCTAATGGTCATATTGGGTTTAATGAACCAGGGACTAGCTTTGATTCACTAACTCATGTTGTTGAATTAAAAGAAAGTACAAGAAAGGATAATGCTCGTTTCTTCGATCCATTAGGTGAAGAAGTTCCTACCCATGCTTGTACAATGGGTATTGCTACTATTATGAAAGCTAAGAAAATCTTAGTTATTGCTAATGGTGATAATAAAGCAGATGCTGTTTACAACATGGTGAAAGGTGAAGTTACAGAAGATTGTCCAGCTTCAATTCTTCAAAATCATCCAGATGTTACATTAATCGTTGATAGCGCTGCAGGTAAACGTTTATAATTGGTTTAGAAAGTATAAGTGGTATTCTAATTTTCAAGAATATCACTTTTTTTATTAAGACAATTAGCTAAACGAATCATACACTCCTCTGCTTTATTGATAAGAACAATGACATCGCTTTAGAGAATTGTTATTCAATGGTTTTTTATTGGAAATGGTAAATCAATTATGTTAGAATAATATAAAGTATATGAGTTAATATATTATCAATAACAAGTTTAAGCAAAGAGAAAACTCACTATACAGTGTTCTATTAGTTCAGTATATTAGTTGATTTCGAAAAGAAACTAGGATGTATCTTATTATGTAATCGCGCGCATTCATTGAGAAACAAAAGATATTAACAGCATGAAATGATATTCATAATGTAGTATATAGTTTGATTGATTAAAAAGGAGAACGTATATGAAAAATTTAGTTGAGGTTTGTTGTGGTAGTTACGCTGATGCAGTTGAAGCATTTAAGAATAATGCAGATAGAGTAGAATTAAATAGCGCTTTACATGCTGGGGGACTTACTCCTTCGTTAGCTTCACTACTACTTACAAAAATGCATACGAATATTAAAGTTATCACGATGATTAGACCTCGTGGAGCGGGATTTATTTATAGTGATGAAGATTTTGAAGTAATGAAGATAGATACCAAAATAATGCTAGAAAATGGTGCTGATGGTATTGCATTTGGTTGTTTAGATGAGAATGGTAAGATTAATATAGAACAATGTAGAGAAATCATTAAGATTGTGAAGTATTATGATAAAGAGGTAGTATTCCATCGTGCATATGATTTCTTAAAAGATCCCTATGAAGGTATGGAAATTCTAATTAATTTAGGTGTAGATCGTGTATTAACTAGTGGGTTGCAAGCTAAAGCATATGAAGGTATTGAACTGATTAGAGATTTACAAGCAAGGTATGGGGATAAGATTGAAATACTTGCTGGTGGTGGCGTAAATGCTAGCAATGCTAGAGAAATAGTTGAATTTACTGGAATTAATCAAGTCCATAGCTCATGTAAATCATATGTTACTGATTTTACTACAATTGGAGATTATATCTCATACAGTTGCTTAGAAGCACCACATGAAAGAGATTATGATATTGTTGATGGTGAACTAGTAAAAGCACTAGTAGAATGTGTAAAATAAAGAGATATTAAGCTTGTGTTTTGAATTACACAAGCTTTTATTTGGTTAAATAAATTATTTATAGTTTCATATTCCTTCGCAAGAGATTCACCATTCCAAGTAGTAGCTTATACGATTTTGGGGACATGACTTTAACACTAGCAACAGCATTATTATTTTCTCAATTCATAATTGTTGCAATTTGAAGAGGAGTGAGAGTATCTAATTCCCTTGTTTTAGGATTACTTCTGTCAGTAGTTAATTTTGATAAATCCACTATTTATTATCCTTCCTTATTGTTTATATTTCTTATAGCTTATTATTATCTTTTTTTCATGATTATTATATAATATTTATGAGGTGATAATAATGAAATATGCTTTTTCAACAATCTGTATTAACCCTAACTTTCCAGTTAAACAAGCTGGGTTTATTCAACAAGTAAAACCTATTTATAATTTCCATGATGATTTGCATGCACGTATAATATCATTTGATGATGGTGAGAGAATCGCATATCATGTTTCTTTAGATATTTTAGGAATCTATGATGTAGCTCAAGATTATTTAAAGGATTACCTTCAAAGTAAGAGTGATAAACCAGTAAGTATTACTTTAAGTGCTACACATACGCATTTTGCAGGGGATGCAAGAGATTTACGTTATCAAGGTGAAGTAGTAGAAAAGCTTGTACATGCATTAGATAATTTAGAATTTAAAGAAGGAAATTTAGAGATTTCTTACCAATTTGTTCCTTTTGAAGGTGTAGGTACAAGTCGTATTAGTAATCATAAAGCTAATGTATTACTACAATTATTAATGGTATATGCTGATCAAAAGCCTATTATTGGTATGATTGTTCATAATTGTCATCCTACTATTCTTAGTGGAGATACACCATACTTCTCTAGTGAATATCCAGGATATACAATTAGTGAATTAAGAAGATTATATCCTGATATCTACTTTACATTTATGCAAGGTGCTGCAGGTGATGTTTCTACACGCTTCACACGTTCTTCACAAGAATATAATGCAGTTGTAGAATTAGGAAATAACTTAGTTAATAAGGTTAGTGAATTAGTTGGTCAAACAGTACAATTATCGTCATTTAATAATGTTAGTTATGATTTTGCTGTATTGCCATTACAACATGAGTTTAATCCAATTGATATTTCTAATTTATCAGATAATTTAACGGAACGTGAAATTGAAACAATTCGTACAGGTGCTAAAGTAAGAGAGAACCTTTCTAAAAAGTTATATACATTAGATAAACAAGTAATGATATCTAAATTAAGCTTTGGTCCATATCGTTTAGTATTCTGTCCTAATGAAGTATTTTCTAGTTACATAGATTGTATTGATATTAAAGATACAGCATTAGTATGTTACTCTAATGGATATTCTCCATATATGACAGGTGTTAATGATGATTTCATTACTTATGAGAAATTCACTGATACTCTTACAGTTGATACAAAGAAGAAGTATATGGAATTAATTAGTAGTCTAGGTGGTAAATAAAATGTAAAGGTGTAGTAATTATAGTTACTACACCTTTTTCTATGGTTAATTAATATGTGAATTAACGTATACGTCACGAATAATCTTGTAACGTTCTTCTTTAGTACATTTGTTTGTTAATAGTTGTTTTAGAATGGTGTCCTCTAGTATACACTTCACTAGCACAGGATTGTAACGCGTACCACTGTCATTCGTAAATTCATTAAATACTTCATCAATTAGCTTAGGATTATTATAATAACGTCCATACATGTCAGTAGCTGAATCTAAGCTATCACATAGTGATACTATATCATGAATTACTAGCATATTGTGAGCATCTCGAGAAAAGTCATCAGGATATCCACCTTGATTATTGTAGAACTTATGATGTCCTTTAATCATAGCTTCATAGTTACGTAAATAATTAGAGTTATATGTTAGTTCAGCACCTAATGTTGGATGTTCCTTAATGACATTAAACTCTTCATTAGTTAAATAACGATAGTCGCATTTCACAATATTGCTGATTCTCGTTTTCCCGATATCGTGGAATAAACCCGCATCATATATATATTCTAGCATTTCATCTTTAGAAGTTTTACTATCATTATCTAATAATTCATTATGATTTTCGTATAGATAATCGTATAAGATGCATGACAGTTCAGCTACCATAAGTGAATGAATAGCTGTAGATGTTTGACGGATAATCGCGAAACGAATAATCCAGTTCTTAATATCTTCATCAGATAAATGAGGAATAATTGTTTTTAAAGTGTCGTAAACAACACGGTCAGTAAATGAGCGCATTTCATTAATGCGTGGCATATAGCTAATGACATTGTTCATGATAGACAATGTTTGCTTTTTGATATCTACTAATTCATCAGTCAAGACTGTTAAAGTGTCTAGTGCTTCAATAAGCTTAATCCCTACAGTTTGAACTGAAACAAAGTAATCAGAATGTAAGTATGCTTCTGTACCTATTTGGTCTTCTGGTTTTTCAATATTAGAAATATATTCAAAACATTTACGAATATATTCATCCGATGATATTTCATTCGCCAGATATTTATTTTCATAATAAACAGAGAATTCTAAAGCATTTAGTGATTTATTATCTTGAATCATCGATTCAATTTGAGTGGTAGCTAACTTATGTTCTTGATTTAAGAATTCAAATAATTCAGGTTCAGTACGATGTTTAAATTCTTTTATCTTTTCAATTAAGTACTGTATGGTAAACGAATAGAATAGCTTACTATCCATTACAGGCTCTAATAGTTTAATATTTTCAGGCTTATTATAAAATTCCTTACAACGAATAGCTGTACGTAGAACTTCGTTTAGATTAGCATATTCTGGATAATCCATTTCACGAACTATATAGTTATAAAAGGATTTGCCAATACAATTGCGGATAAAAGGATATTCGGTATTTATTAAATCAGCATGCAAAGTGATTTCATGGAAATAGCTAGCAGCTTCTTTAATGTATTTTTGGTTATTTAAATGTTCTAAATGTATACCTAATAAATGCATACATGCAATTTCTCGATATTCACAATAATTATAATTACGGAGATATGTGAGAATGGCATATAAAACATTACTCGTTAATAATTGATCATATAGATGCGTTAATGTGAATAAATAAATCTCAGTAAGTAATGCATCTACAATCTCAAAGGTAAGAGAAGATGGGTCATCTATGAAAGGTTTAATTAATGATTGATATTGTGTGGTATTGTTTGTATAACTGTCGTGAACTAGTTCAGTTTTGGAATTCAATAAAGCCTTCCAATGTTCTTCATCATTTACTGATGTGATTAGCTCTCTTTCATATTCATTTAGGCTTTTAATTCTTTCCTGATATTCTTTATAAAATAGTCTGATATCATCAATAAGGTTCATAAATAATCACCATAGTCTCTCTAACTGTAATTATACTGATAATACTATAATTATGCAATTATGATGATATCAAAAATAAATGTTTATTAGTATATTGTTAATTTCTACAATTTCACATGTTTTTAGTGTTTTAAAGACATATTGAATATTAATGAATACAAATATCTAAGTGAAAAGTAGTAAATCATTAATATCTTTAATTTATTTAATTATCATTTAAACATGAATGATAATAATTATATAATTTAAAAATAGATGTACAATTAACTTGAATGTATTAGCTTATTTAAGGTATAATAAAGGGCATATGAGAGGTACTGATTATGAAGAAACAAGCATTTGATAATGATAAATATATAGCGTTACAATCAGAAAAAATTGAAGAACGTATTAAGAAGTTCGATAATAAATTATATTTAGAATTTGGTGGAAAACTATTTGATGATTATCATGCATCTAGAGTGTTACCTGGATTTATGCCTGATTCTAAAATTAGAATGTTATTGAAATTAAAAGATAGCGCTGAAATTGTCATCGTAATTAGTGCAGATGATATTGAGAAGAATAAGATACGTGGAGATTTAGGAATTACTTATGATCAAGATGTATTGCGCTTAATTGATGCGTTTAGAGGCAATGAATTGTATGTAGGCAGTGTTGTTATTAGTCAGTTTACTAATCAAGCTAGTGCACTACAGTTTAAAAAGAAGTTAGAAAGCTTAGATATCAATGTAGCACTACATTATCCTATTAGTGGATATCCAACTAATGTTGATTTAATTGTTAGTGAAGAAGGTTTTGGAAAGAATGAGTATATCGAAACAACAAGAGAATTAGTTGTAGTTACTGCTCCTGGACCTGGTTCGGGGAAGATGGCAACATGCTTATCGCAACTATATCATGACCATAAACGTGGTATTAATGCTGGATATGCGAAGTTTGAAACATTCCCTATTTGGAATTTACCATTAAATCATCCAGTCAACTTAGCTTATGAAGCAGCTACTGCTGATTTAAATGATGTGAATATGATAGACCCATATCATTTAGAGGCATACAATGAATTAGCAATTAATTATAACCGTGATGTAGAGGTATTCCCTGTATTAAATAAATTATTTACTAGTATTGCTGGAGAATCGCCATATAAATCACCTACAGATATGGGGGTAAATATGGTAGGTTATAGTATTATTGATGATGAAGCGGCTAGAAAAGCAGGTAATGATGAAATTGTACGTAGATACTTTGAAGCATTAGTAAATTATCGTAAAGATCAAGGTACTCAAGAGGCAATTAATAAAATTGAAATGCTTATGAATCAATCTCAAATTAGTGTGGTTGATAGACCAGTTGTTTCTGCAGCTAGAGATAAGGCGGAAAAGACTGGATTACCAAGTATTGCGATTGAATTAGCTGACGGAAGAATTATTACTGGCAAAACTAGTAATCTTCTTGGGGCGAGTGCTGCAGCATTATTAAATGCTTTAAAAGCTATAGCTGGTATTAATGATCGTTTACCATTAATATCAAAAAATGTTATTGAACCAATTCAAAGATTGAAAACTGAACATTTAGGTAATCACAATCCTCGTTTACATACTGATGAAGTGCTTATCGCTCTAACAATTACAGCTTCTAATAACCCTACAAGTGCTGTTGCATTAGAGGGGTTAAGAGAATTGCGTGATGCGGAAGTGCATTCAACAGTGATGTTATCTGAAGTAGATGCGGGAGTATTTAAAAAATTAGGTATGCATTTAACTTGTGATCCAAT
>JAFXJJ010000029.1 GCA_017532345.1 Erysipelotrichales bacterium | reverse complement strand
CTTGCAAAGATGACTGAATCTACTAAATTAAATCCACTATGTAATGTTACTGAAACATCTATTATTACTAATATAACAAAGTTCAAAACAAAAGATTTTATATACTTCATCATTTTCCTCACACTATATCGAATAAATCAAATAATTATTAACTAAAAAAACATTTTTATAAATTCACTTACCATGTTCTAGTTCTTATGCAGCTAGTTCTTTTAAATTTAATTATTTTACAGCTAAACGTAGTTCTTCTACAAACTGTGGTGCATTCTCTTTTGGAACATACAGCTTAGCAAAAATTCCTGCTTTATCATGTATATTTAAATCGTCACTCACACTAGTGATATCTACTGTAAATCCATTTTCAAACACGCAATCAATTCCAAACGATACCTTTTCATTGTTCTTAGTTTCAATACTTATACTAAAAGGATATTCTAGAGTAACATATGTGTCACTATGATACATAAAGTAGTCAGGGAATTGAACATAGCCTTCTAAAGCACTTGCATAATGATTAAATTTTGATGAATTAATTTCAAATGATTGATTAATACCATAGTTATATTTATATGTATAATCTCCATAATTCATAGGCACTAAAAAAGGTTTAATATCTATCATATCATTAGTAGCCTTCTCATTTAATAAAGTACAACCAACTCTACCACCAGGCATCTCCGGTAAATAATAGAAGTTATCTTCAGTACAATGAGTCTTCCAAACATACAATGTTTTATCTTCTCCTACACTTTGAAATCTACCATCAATGATAAATGGTTTAAATAAATCAGTTTCTAAATAAGCATCATCATTAAACCAATTAACTGGAATTCCCATATACTCAGTAATTGGTTCTTTTACTACTGGTGTAGTGGTAGTAACTGTTGTAGTTACCTTTGGTGTTGTTGTAACTACAGGTGTTGTTGTAGTTACAGCTGGTTCAGTTTGTTCAACAGGTGGTGTTGTAGCTTGTTGTTTATTTTCTTCTACGTTATTTTGAGTGCATGCTGATAATAGTAAGCATGCAAATAATATATATTTTAAACGTCTCATAGATATATCTTTTAACCTTTCTACACAAGAATAATTATCACAAATCAAAATACTAAAAACAATATTTCTGAAGTCTATAGATTTTGAAGATATATTAAACATAATATGTTTATATTTATTAAAATATTTCTGTATCAATATCATATTTAAGCTTTTATTTTCATTATTTTATCAAATACCTTAACAGAACTTAGAGTTTGTCCTAATATAGCATAATACTCATTTGCTTTAACTAGGTCTTCTGCTTCATATAAATAGTACTCGATTATTAAGTATAAGATAATCGTTTTATATCTTTTATTCACAGTAAAAGAGTTTTTCTCCAAAAAGGCTATTAAAGAATCGATAGCATCTTTTTTCTTAAGAATTACTTTATTAATTAAGCGTATCATTTTCATTTCCATAGACGTAGTATCGACACTGTTGTCTTCAGCTTGGCTAATCCAATATTTTGCTTTACTTAAATCATTTAACATGTAATAAGAGAAAACTATTTGAAAGTAAGCAATAGAACTTTCCTTACTATAGACAAACGATGATTCTGCGGCAGTAATAGCTGTTTCATAATCACCTTGATACATATGTAATGCAGCGATATTACGTTTAATAGACGCAATTAAAGTATCATCTGCCTTAATAGAAAAAGCTGAATCTAAAACTAATTGATAATTCTCTAACGCTTTTTCATAGTCTCCAATTCTGACATAAATACCAGCAATATCCATTTTTGCATATAATAGCTTTTGATAGTTCAATGTTCTAGAAAAAAGATCAATAGCAGCATTGTAACTTTCCATAGCATTAAAAAAGTCATCTGTATTAATATATGATTTTCCTAAATGAAATTTAATCAATGATTTATGATAATCATTTGTACAATGATATTGAGCTTGTAAAAAATAATCTCTAGCTAAGTTAAACTCTTTGTTATTTAAATGGAATACTCCTTTAATATCATAGTAAATAAACAATTGTTCATGAGTCATAAACTCTAATGCTTTTACTAAAACATTATCTATCTTTTTAAACAAAGTGGTATTTGCTTTTTTGTAGCAATAAATATATTTAATTAGTAAATAATTGATATCACCAATAATATAACGATGATTTGAACAAATTTCATCTGTTTCCAACAATGTTCTAGTAATAGAAATATTATTATTAATTAGTCCCATAAATAGCTGATTTAATAAAGTATTTAATTTAGCGTTAAGAGTATCTAATTCACTTATAGACGTACCGATTAACCCAAGAACATTAGCAATGCTATTATCATCTAGATTCTTAATTTGACCTTGCTCTATACGCACTAATGCTGATCGTGTAATATTAGCATCTCCTGCAAATGTTTCTTGAGTTAGGTTAGAGTCAAGACGATTACAATAAATTAAAAATGCCAATGTATCTTTGTTCATAAATCAGTCTCCTTCAATTATATATAACAATTATACTACATAAGTATAAAAAGTCATACTGCTCTCAAACAATAGGAGCATCTTCAAGTTCATACATAGTCAATGTACTTTGTTCTCCTAATTTCTGTAATTTCAATAATAGTTAAACATAATAACTTTGAAATACTTAATACAATCATATTTATATTACTAGTACATCATACAACACAGTATATCATTTAACAATCCACCAAAATGTTCGAACATTTAAGGTTTGCCATTTATAAATTCTTTTACCATAACAAAATAGTAGGGTGAATAAACATAATTTTGATTATACTACTCATTTTCACATAACACATCTCCTTTAGTAGGCTAGTCATTTAGTTTATTAAGCATTACAATTAATTAATAACTCTTATAATTGATGATTTAAAACGCATCATAATAACTATTTAATTAACAAAATATCTGCTATAATGAGAGAAAATAGCTTGAGGTAAGTTTATGGAACATGAAAATCTTAAATCTAAAATCATGCTGATTATTTCAATGGTGATATTCGGTACTATTGGAATCTTCAGAAAACATATACCACTATCATCTAGCATGTTAGCTATGAGTAGAGGTTTTATCGGTAGTATCTTCTTATTAGTATACATAAGCATTAAAGGACAGAAGATTTCTTTTGAATCAATTAAACGTAATTTAATAACACTACTAATTACAGGATGTTGTTTAGGATTTAACTGGATATTATTATTTGAAGCCTATGAATATACAACAGTTGCTACTGCTACATTATGCTACTACTTAGCACCAATATTTGTGATTATGGTATCACCTATCTTGTTTAAAGAAAAAATGAATTTAAAGAAAGCTATATGTGTACTAGTAGCTTTAATTGGTATGGTATTTGTATCTGGTGTAGTAACTAGTGGCTTTAATGGTATTAGTGAATTAAAGGGTGTATTACTAGGTGTTAGTGCTGCCGTATTATATGCAACAGTAGTTATTCTTAATAAACGTACTAAGGATATTGATGCATATGAACGTACTATTATACAGTTATTCACTGCAGCAATTGTACTTGCTCCTTATAATTTAGTTAATGAATCAATTAGCTTTACTAATCTATTACCAATGACAATCTTTATGTTAATACTTGTAGGTATTATTCATACAGGTATTGCTTATGCACTATATTTTAGTTCTATGAAAGGCTTAAAAGCCCAAACAATAGCTTTATATAGCTATATTGACCCTATCGTAGCAATACTTCTATCAACACTATTACTTCATGAACCAATGTCGATCTTTGAAGTAATCGGTGCAATTATGATACTATCTGCTACGATGATAAGTGAACTGACAAATGATTAATTATTTAATAGAGAGGAATATATTTATGAATAAAAAAGTAGCTGTATTTGGAAGCTTTGTTGTTGATTTAATGTCACGTGCTCCCCATTTCCCTCTAGCTGGTGAAACAGTCAAAGGAAGCCTATTCCAAATGGGGCCTGGAGGTAAAGGCTTTAATCAATGTGTTGCTGCACATAAAGCACAGGCCGATGTAACTATGATTGGGAAAGTTGGTAATGATGATTTCGCTAATGTTTTCTTAAAGGTTATGGATAATCTCAACATGAATAAAGACTATGTATTCGTAGCTAATGAATCATCCACAGGAACAGCTTTAATCATTGTGAATGAGAATACCAGTCAAAATGAAATCGTAATCGTGCCTGGTGCTAATAATCAAATAAATAGTAATGATATAGAACAGGCAAAAAGAGTTATTAAAGAATGTGACTATGTATTACTACAATTAGAAGTTAATCAAGACGCTAATGAAGAAGTAGCACATTATGCGAAGGAAAATAATTGTAAAGTTATTTTGAATACTGCTCCATATAGTAAAATCAGTGATGAATTCTTAAGTAATATTTATATGGTAACACCAAATGAAATAGAAGCTGCAGAATATACAGGAATTACTATTGATTCATATGAAAATGCATGTAAAGCAGCAGAAATATTTAAAGCTAAGGGTGTAGAAATTGTTGTGATTACACTAGGAGAACGCGGTGTATTTGTTTCAACAAATGAGAAGAACGAAATCATTCCTGCTTATCATGTATCAGCAATTGATACTACAGGTGCTGGAGATGCCTTTAATGGTGGATTACTAGCTGCCCTTTCAAAAGATAAAGATATATTTGAAGCATGTCGCTATGGAAATGCTGTAGCTGCTTTATCAGTACAAAAATTAGGCACAACGATGAGTATGCCTACTTATGAAGAAATAGAACATTTCTTAAAGATGGAGGAGCAAAATTAATATGAATACAAAAAAAAATATTAATTGATTGTGATCCTGGAATTGATGATTGCTTTGCGATTATGAATGCATTAGCATATGAAAACTTTGATATTTTAGGAATTATGTGTGTATCTGGTAACAAATCATTACCTATTGTTAGTGCTAATGCCTTAAGAATTATGGATTTTGAAAAGCGTGATATTCCTGTGACAAAAGGTGCAAAAGCATCTCTAAAACGTCTACAAGCAAATGAAGAACAAGAGAATATTAGTGCCGAATGTCACGGTAGTGATGGTATGGGAGAGAGCGGACTCCCTTATAGTGATAGATGCCTAGTTGATACTCCTGCATGGAAGTTCATGCTTGAAAAGATTAAAGAATACCCAAATGAAATTGAATTAGTATGTTTAGGTCCATTAACCAATATCGCATTAGCTGTATTAGAAGATAATGAAACAATGAAGAACCTAAAATCAATTACTATCATGGGTGGCTCATTCTACTTACCAGGTAATATTACTCCTTATGCTGAATATAATATTTGGTTTGATGCAGAGGCTGCCAATCTTGTGATAGATAGGTTAGGAGATTATACTGATATTCGAATTGTAGGTATTGATGCTACTGTTCCAATTGTCTTAAAGCATGGCTTACTTGATTTCTTAAGCTATGAAGGTGGTGAACGAGGTCTTCTACTAGAAAGAATAGCTAGACCATATATTCATCATTACTATAACTTAAATAATGTCATTGGTGTAATTATCCATGATATGTATTGCATGCTTTCGATTATTGACCCATCAATTATTACTAAGCAAGAACAACTAACAGTCGAGATTCCTAATCATGGTGAATATCGTGGTGCTACAAAAGTATGTAAAGATGGAAAGCCTATTACTGCTATCTTAGGCTTTGATGAAGCTAAAATAAAGCGCTTATTCTTAGACTTAATGATGCCTGATAAGAAAGAATTAATTGATAAGTATTTCTCTCAATTATAGAAATAACCTCGGAAAACCGAGGTTATTTTCAAATATACCTTGAATAAATTAGCTATAATTATGACACTTTATTAACTCATTATTAGCAAAAATACTAATACTTTATTAAATAATATATTACATAACCCCAACTCATTAATCCATGAAAGATTGCCCAACCAATTGATTGCCATTTTGTATAGCTTATCACTACTGCAAGTACACTGCCAAGTGAAATTCCTGTTGTTACAGTTTTTCTACTGTCTAGTTGACTATCCTTTTGATTTTCTAATTGTTCTACCTTATAAGACAATAATGCCAATTTTTCTTCAAGAGATGAACTATTAATATCTGCATCTTTTTCTTTTCCAGTAATTAATTCGCTAATAGAAACACTTAATACCTCACATAATAATTCTATTATTGAATAATCAGGCATACTTTTTCCAGTTTCCCATTTTGAAACAGTTTTATTAGATATACCAAGTTTTTCAGCTAGTTGTTCTTGTGTCAAATTTTTCTCTTTACGTTTTTGAGATATAAAGTTTCCAATAACTGTTTGTTTCATTACACTTTTCCTCCGTTTATGATAATGAAATAATAAATTATTTGTATCAAAAAATACACCCCCTATTTAGAGAATTTAAGAGGAATAACTATTTATTACGTTAAACTCTAATTCAAGCATACCTGAAATGAATCATAAAACTCAACTATGTATGAAATTTGTTCAACTGACTCATCTTATAACAGTATAATCTTTTATTCCATGGCTTAATTAATTTTGTCTTTTTTATAACTTAAAAACCAATAAATAGCATTTACGCTCCACGCAATTAAGCATAAGATATTTAAATAATTTATAGTGGATTTTGAAAAATCTCTGGCAACAACGATCACCCAACAAACTATACAAAAACATGCACTAAACAGATAAAATAATTTCCATTTACGACTCATCTTGTATCACCTCTAAAATCACTATAGTATCATATCACAAATTATACCATTGTCTATATTTATCATAAACTTTAAAAGTTGTAACACCAAATTATAACTGCAATTGCTATTTCAGAAAAATACCACTGCAAATTAATATCACTTTTAATACGGCTTACTAAAAAGCGACTCCTGATAATCTATCAAAAGTCGCTTTTACTTTAATTACTTCTTAATTGAAGTTCATATAATTTCTTATAGATACCATTTTGTGCCAATAATTCTTGATGTTTACCCATTTCACGAATTTGACCCTTATGCATAACGATAATATTGTCAGCATGTTGAATTGTTGATAAACGGTGAGCAACCATAATAGTTGTTCTACCCTTCATTAATGATTCTAAACCATCTTGAATTAGTTGTTCTGTTTCAGTATCAATATTAGCTGTAGCTTCATCCATAACAAGAATCTTAGGATCATATGCTAATGTTCTAGCAAACGATAATAATTGTCGTTGTCCACTAGATAATGTAGCACCACGTTCACTAACCTCTTCATTGTATTGATTAGGTAAGCGTTCAATGAAGTAGTTCGCATTAACGAATTTCGCTGCTTCCATAACTTGCACATCTGAAATATCCTCTTTACGTAAACGGATATTAGAATACATATTTCCAGTGAATACGAATACATCTTGTTGCACTTGTCCAATAGCACGACGAAGTGAATGGATATTTAAATCTTTAATATCAATACCATCTACTAAGATTTGACCCTTTTGGATATCATAGTATCTTCCTATTAAGTTAAGAATAGAACTCTTACCAGCACCAGTAGCGCCAACAAAGGCTACTGTTTGCCCTGGTTCAATTGTGAAGCTTACATCCTTTAATACATAGTTATCATCTTCATAAGCAAACCATACATTCTTGAATTCAATACGTCCCTCAACATTCTTAAGAACAATTGCATCTTCTTTTTGTTCGATTGGATTTTCTTCATCTAATACTGTAAAGATCTTTTCAGCACTAGCAATCGCATTTTGTAATGTAGAGAATTGTTCAGCGATTTCTTGAATAGGTTCAAAGAATGAATTGATATAGTTAATAAAGATATATAATGTACCAATCGTAATCGCATTAGATAATACTCGTAATGAACCATTATATAGAATGATTGATAGTGCAATTACTGACAACATATAAATTAATGGTCTAAAGATTGCGAATACATACATTTCTTTTAATGATGTATTGTATAAATCTGTTGTACGACCTTTAAATTCATCAAACTTATAATCTTCCTTTGCAAAGATTTGAATTAATTTCATACCAGAAATATTTTCTGATAAGAATGTATTTAATGCGGAAATCTTAACACGCATGATACGATACATTCTTCTGGAAATAGTACGGAATACTACTGTAAATATCGCAATAAATGGCAATGTACCGAATGCATATACTGCTAATGTAGTATCAATACTAAGCATTACAGCAGCAAGCCCAATAATCTTCGCAACATTACGGAATAAACGTACTAAGATGTTCGCATACATTTCATGTAATGACTCAACATCATTCGTAACACGTGTAACTAATTGTCCTACTGGATGTGTATCAAAATAACGTAATGGTAAGAAATGTAATTTCTTAAATAACTTCATACGAATTTCATAAATAATATTTTGACCACTTAATTGTAGAATCCAAGTTTGAGATAAGTTACATATAAACAATGATACTAACACTACTAAGTATAATAATCCAGCTTTAACTAATGAATTAATATCACCCTTACGTAAGATATTTAATTCATCTTTACTCATAGCTTTACCCTTTAAATTGCCAACACTTAATGTTGAGCCATCAAGAGTAAAGCCTTGATTATCTTCGGCATTAGTTATTGTTTCTAAATCTTTTACATCTAAATCAGTAAAGAAATAATATATATCTCCTTGTAGTACTAATCTAGCATATGTATCATGTTCATCAGAAACGTCTTGCTTCACATAAATAACACCATCAAATTCAATACTATTCTTTGTTGCTTCTTCTAATACAGCATATGGTGTTGTATAGCCTTCAATATATGTATCAATTGCATTACCAATTAATACAGGTCTAAATAAATCTAATAATGTTACTGTTAATACTAATACTAGGGCAAATAACATCTTACCTACATAAGCACGCATAAATTCGTACAAACGTCCAAGCATATTTTTCGTATTCGAAGTAACGACTTTATCTTCATATATTTTCGCCATGCTTACACCTCACTTTCCAGCTGTTTCTCTAACTGCTGTTTCTCATACATATTGCGGTAGATACCGTCCAATGCCATAAGTTCATCAGGTGTACCATATTCAGCTAGCTTACCATTTTCTAGTACTAATACATGATCTGCATTGACTACTGTAGAAATACGGTGAGCAATAATAATTGTTGTTTTGTCTTTACGTAATTCTTTTAAGTTTTCTAGAATTCTTTCTTCAGTATCTGTATCTACAGCACTTAATGAATCATCTAGAATTAAGATTGGAGAATTCTTTAATAACGCTCTAGCAATAGAGCTTCTTTGTTTTTGTCCGCCACTTAATGTTACACCACGTTCCCCAACCATTGTTTCATAGCCTTCTGGGAAATCAATGATATTATCATGAACACATGCAGCTTCACACGCTTTGATTACATCATCTAATGTAGCTGTAACTAAACCAAAAGCAATGTTCTTTTGAAGTGTATCACTAAATAAGAAGTTATCTTGTGGAACATACGCAATATTCTCACGTAATGTACGTAAGGGAATTTGGCGAATCGAATATCCATCAATCTTAATCATTCCATCTTCTACATCATATAAACGTTCTAATAAGTTTACTAATGTAGTTTTACCTGCTCCTGTTCTGCCAAGGATAGCAAGTGTAGAACCTTGTTTAACCTTAACAGATACATCATCTAAAGCTTTAGGTAAATCAGGGCTATAAGAGAATGTTAGATGAGATAGTTCAATTTCACCTTTTAGCTCTTTAATATCTAAGATATCTTCACCATCAAAAATATCTGGTTCTTCATCAAATACTTGTTTAATACGTTTAATAGCTGCTTGACCTTGTGAGAATGAAGTGATTGAATCACCCATTGCTATCATTGGCCATACTAGCGAGCCTAAATATGTATTAAATGCGATAAAACGACCTAACGTAATTTCACCTGTTACTGCAAGCTTACCACCATAGATAATCGCAATTACATATGATACCCCAACAATTACATCTAATAGTGGCATAACTACTGCATATAGCTTAACAACGTTTAAGTTTTCCTTACGGTTCTTATCATTGACTTTACCAAATGCATCTAACTCTTCACTTTCTTGAGCAAACGCTTTAATAACTCTTGCTCCTGAGATAGATTCTTGAACCATGTCACTTAAATCAGCGAAAGCCTTTTGTTTTCTACCGAAACGACGTTCAATTTCTTCACCAAAATAGTACCCGCCAACAGCTATTATAATCATTGGTACACATGCAATTAATGTAAGCTTAACATCAACATAAGTCATCATTTTATAAATAACTAAGATAGTTAATACGATGGCATCAAATGCTGAGATGATAGCAGGTCCTAATAGATTACGAATCGCTTGTAAGTCATTCGTAAAACGTGTCATTAAGTCCCCTGTCTTGTTTTCATTGAAATAGCGAAGTGATAATGTTTCAAGTTTCGCAAACATATCATTTCTTAATTCATATTCAATCTTTCTTGCAGCACCAAAAATAAAGATACGCCAGAAGAATCTACCAATGGCAAGTCCAGCACCAACAAGAATGATTGAGAAAATCAATTCCACAACTCCATTTATGTCTAACGAATGTGAACGTAAACCATCTGTTATTTCACCAGTAAATTGTGGTATAAATAGATTCAGATAATCTACTGCATATAGCGTTATGATTCCCAAAATATAATTCCATTTGTAACGCCATACATACGTTAGAATAAAACTCTTTTTCTTCTCCTTCATTTTTACTCCCTCCATAAATATTATTCTACTCCATTTGAAAGGAATAAACAAGTTTTCTGTAAAGAATATATCATTTTCATTAATTTTCATTCGCAATTCAAAAATATATCATATTAACCATTTAAATTAAAACATGGTATAATTAAAAACGGTGATACAATGAAGAAACTAATTATATGCGAAAAGCCTACACTAGCTAAAACAGTTGCTAGTGCATTACATATAAATAATCGAGTTAATAATTGTTACGAAAATAATGACTACGTAGTAACAAACGCCTTTGGTCATTTATTCTCTCTATATGATGTTGATGATTATCTACAAGAAAAAAAGAAATGGAAAGATGTGAAGCTACCGTTTTATCCTAAGCCTTTTATTTATAAATTGCGTAATGATGAGGGTGTAATTAAACAATATGCCATTATTGAAAAGCATGCGAAACGTAATGATATTGATGCCATCATTCATGCGGGGGATGCTGATCGTGAGGGTGAAATCATCATTCGTAATATCACGAATCAACTAAAGCTAAATAAACCGATATATCGTCTATGGTTACCTGACCAAACGTCTGAAACAATCTTAGAAGAACTTCATAAATTAGAAGAAGATTCAAAATATGATAATCTTGCTAATGAAGGATATGCCAGAACATATCTTGACTGGCTATTTGGTATTAACCTAACACGCTATGTTACTTTAAAGAAAGGTACATTAATGCCTATTGGTAGAGTATTAATACCGATTGTTAAGTTTATTTATGATAGAGATAAAGCCATCGATTCCTTTGTACCTAGAACTTATTATGTCTTATCTCAAACTATCACTAAGGATGATCGTAGTGTAGAAATTGAATATAAAAAAGACTTTGATATCAAAGATGAAGCATTTAAAAATGAATTAAATACTAAACAAATCGAGGTAATCAAAGTAACTAATACTAAGTCCGTTAAGGCTCCTAAAAAGCTATTCTCATTATCTACCTTACAACAAGAATTAAATAAACAATTTGGATATAACTTTGCCGATTCACTAGAGGTTATTCAACGCCTATATGAAATGGGATATATCACATATCCTCGTACTAATACTGAATATTTAAGTGAAAATGAAAAGGATAAGATTAAGAAAATAATTGATTTTATAAAGAATAAGCATAATGTTGAGTTTAAAGACAATAAGCGTATTTTTGACTCTTCTAAGGTAGAAAGTCATAGTGCTATAACTATCACTACTAAGATAGCTGATTACACGAAATTACCAGAGAAAGATAAGAATGTTTACCTTACCGTATATAAACGCTTCTTAGCTAATTTCTCTAAGGAAGACTGTATCGCATCTAAAACTAAGGTTACCTTGCAAATCGGTGATTATACGCATGAAATTAATGGTGAGAGCATCTTAGAAAAAGGTTGGATGAAATACGAAAATGAAAAGAGTGATAAGATTATCCCTAGCTTCAAAAAGGGAGATAAGTTCCCATGTGCCTTTAATTTCAAAGAAAAGAAAAGCTCACCTCCTAAAAAGGTAACAGAAAATATGTTATCAAATTATTTAAAGAATCCCTTCCGCAATAAAGATACTACTGAAGATGAAGAGTATAAGGCAATCTTAAGTGGTGTTGAAATTGGTACAGAAGCTACAAGAACTAATATTATCGAAAATGCGGTTAAGTATGGTTATATATCTAAAAAGAAAAGTAGTTTCTCGATTGAACCAAAAGGGATCCAATTAATTGAAACTTTAGACCGTTTAAAGATTGATTTATATGCTACTAAAACAGTTGAATTCTCTCAATTACTAAAGCGTATATACCATGAAGAAAATACGATTGAAGATATTGTAACTAAAGCCGAAGAAGAAATCAGTAATATTATAAAAACAAGTAATAGTATTGATTTATTGCGCTATGGTGTAGATGTTGAGGAAATCGGTAAGTGTCCTATCTGTGGCTCTTCGGTATTTGAAAACAACAACAGTTATTATTGTTCGAACTTCCAAAGAGGCTGTCGCTTCCAAATGAATAAAGCTAATTCGTTCTTTACGAAGTTTATTAAGACACCATTCACAAAAGAGATTGCGAAAGCATTATTAGACAATAATGAAGCTATTATTACACTGATGTCTAAAACTAATAAGCCTTATCAAGTACGTATTACATATTCATATGATAATGGATATACTAATTTTGAAAGAGAGTTCGTAAATAGTACTCAAGCACCATCAAACAATACATAAAAGCCAGCTACTAAAAGCTGACTTTTTTTATTGGTCCTGAACTCCAATATCTAGTAGAAACAAACTGTTCTAATAAATCATCTACAAGCTCTTTGTCTTCCTCATTTAGTTTTAAACTCTTCTGATTCGTATTGTCATTAAATGTACCACAATCAATATGATACACATAATGAACTCCATCAATAATTAATTCATAATCACTTAAACAATCGGAAGTACCATCAGTCCATTCATAATTCATTAGCACTGCATCTAAGGCTTTTGTATCAATTTCATATAGTGTATGGTACTCGCCTTCTTCAATAAGTTTGATTATATTCATATCATTTAACTTTGAACCATTTGCAATGCGTTTCATCTCATAAATCTTATTAAGTTGAGCTGGAAAAGTTTCCTGAATTAGTCCATCATAAACTATTTCATAAGTATCTCCAAGCATTGGCATAGAATCATCACTGATACTATTTAAATCAATAGAAATTAAACTTACGGTATTTACTTCAGTAGCAGTTTTTATTGGTGTTACAAGCATATAGCTGTCATTTATTTCATGTACATATGCTGAGAATGTATATCTTTCTTCATTACTTGTAGTATTCATTTCTACGTTTGTGGAATTATCATCTACCACATTCATGTTAGGATTGGCATTTGACTTAGCACAACTAGTCATGCACAGCATTGTAAGTAACAATATTATTAACAATATTATAATCTTTTTCATAATGACACCTCTCATATTACTTCTTAATAGTAATATAACAGACTTCCATAAAATAACAATAAATCTCATATACCTTACCTCAAATGCCATATAAGTTACATATTTTATATTTCAATAATAAGATACTTTCAATTATTCACACGAGAATTTATATTCCCAATTACCGTTAATAGCTAGTTGCCCATCGGCTTTTTTACTACCAATAAATTGATTAACAACTAATTTATAGGCACCACGTTCTAATTTATCAGTTGAAAGTTTAATAATAGCTTTACCATCTGTAAAATCAACAGAATTAGTTATCGCATGACTTTCTATTTCTTTATTACTCATATCAACAATTTTATAATCTACAATACTTAAACTTTCAATTTCTCGATATGGGAAGTTTTCTGGATTTATCGCTTCCACCATAATTGTAATACTGTCAGATATTTCAATAATACTTAACCTTAACTCGTCTGTTGCTTGTTCATATGAAGTACCAATTACTGCTCCATCCCATCTTTTAATATCTTTAAAGAATCCATTTAGTTTTCCTGTTGCTGCTAGTACTGAAACGCTAGTTAAACAAACAAATAAAGATAAAGAAGCTAGTGCTACTATTGGCTTTCTAGTGAAAATATTTGATTTACGCATTGTATATTTCTCCTTTTTATAAACACAATTTCTAATTATACGTTTTCTCATTTCAATTGGCATTTCAATTTCATTTACTTTTTCTGATAATCTCTTAATTTCCATTTATATCCATTCCTTTCTATAAGCTTCGGCTAACAACTTTCGTCCTTTCTGTAGCCTCATTTTCACAGCTGATGAAGTTCTCCCTATAGCATTTGCGATAGTACGTACATCATATCCTTCAACATAATGGAGTATAAGCACAGTTTTATATTTATCAGGCAATGTCATAAGTGCGCTTATAATATCAGAGCCTGAACGATCTTTAGTAAACTCATTAATCTCATCAATATTAACTGTTAGATGTTTATTTTTTAGTCTAATAATATCTTTGCATTTATTAGATGCTACTCTAATCAACCAAGCTTTTTGATGCTCAGCATCTTTAAAATAAGGATTCTTTTGTACATATTTAATCATAGTTTCTTGAACAGCATCTTCTGCATCATTAGCATTTCCAAGTCTTATTAGACACATTCTAAACAGCATGTTTCCGTAGATGTCCATAATCTCTTCTACTCCGTTAGCTAACTGTGCTGTTTTATTTTCCATCTTTTCACCACCCTTTCACTTATAACACGTTTATAAATTCAATTTGGTCAATTATTTATTATTAATTTTAAATATATTATTACCGATTTGATAGAAGCATAAAAAAGCACTACTTTGTGAGTAATGCTTAAAATCGTTCAATTCATAATATTGAGTATTACTTTTTATGGAGTTAATGCTTCTCTATTACTAGTATATATGGTGCTGATTTACGATTAACCAAAGATATATGAACTACATCAAACTCTTTACTTGGTAAAGTAGATAGCCACTTTTCTACCTCTTCACTTTCCTTTAGTCCTTGATTAAACCCTGGATAACAAACTACCACAATCTTACCTTTAGATGTAAGTAATTTAGTCCCCTTCTCTAATGCTGTAATTACTATATTACCTTGTGTAGTAATAGAACTATCACCATGAGGTAGATAACCTAAGTTAAAGATACCAGCATCAAAGGAAGCTACATATTCATCAAATTGATCATGACTTACTTGATGAAACTCTACATTAAATAGTCCCTGCTCAGTAATTCTTTGTTGACTTTGTTTAATCGCATCTTCTTGAATATCAAATGCCACTACATGCTCATAATGCTTTCCTAAAAAAAGTGTATCAAAGCCTTGTCCACACGTAAAATCAATGGCTATATTTCTTTTATCTGTTAACAACAAATCTTGTGCTAATTCCGCAATTTTCTTCATTTTTTTATCCTCTTTTATTAACATCTTGATTTTAGCATATTTATTTAAATTTAAATAGTTTATATTTATTTCCAATTCAAGAAGTCAAATACTAAAATTTCAAAAACAACGATAAATACTAACTTTTAAATATCATCTTCACTTTAATAATATGAAATAAAAAATATTAATATCATATATATTATTTAAATTTCATATCTGTAATACTAATAATAAAAAAAGAAGTAGTATCAATTACCTACTTCTAAAACTTACCTTTTTCATAGTCATCTCTAAGTTCTTTAACGGAGTGACAAACTGATGAGCTACCACAGTTACTACAATTACCACCACAACCATGATTTCTATCATCAATTAATTTTTTGATAGCTAAAGATAGAATGATTATTAAAATAAACAATATGATAATTGTAGAAATATTATTTACTATGTAATCAAGCATACACTCACCATCCTTTATGATTAAGCATATCGATTCTTACGTAAAACTAAATATACAATAATAATTAGTACTGCAAACGCAATTATTGTCCAAATACTAAATGTACCAAATAATATTAGACTTCCAATTTGATTAATGATTAATGATACGCAATATGCAAATACACACATATAACCAATGGCAAATACTGTCCATTTAGTATTGTTCATTTCACGTTTAATAGCTCCCATTGCTGCAAAACATGGAGCACATAATAGGTTAAATGCTAAAAACGAATACCCCGAAACAACATTAAATTCTTGAGCAAAACGCATCCATAATTCAGCGCCATCTTCGGCAACTTCCGCAAAACCATATAACACACCAAGCGTACCAATTACTTCTTCTTTTGCGATTAATCCAGTAATCGTTGATACAGCAGCTCTCCAATTTCCAAAGCCTAATGGTGTAAAGATAGGAGCAATAATATTACCAAGCATTGCTAATAAAGAAACATCTGCATCTTCTACCCAACCTAATGAGCCAGCCATAAATCCTAAATTATTTAAGAACCATAATACTACTGAAGATACTAAAATAACTGTACCAGCACGCATTACAAAGCTAGAACCACGTTCCCATGTACTACGTAATACATTAGTAGCGGATGGAATATGATATTTAGGCAATTCCATTACAAATGGTGAAGGATCACTAGCTAATGCTTTTGTCTTTTTCAAAATAATACCTGAAATAATAATTGCAGCTACTCCTAAAAAGTATGAACTTACTGCCACAAATCCAGAATTATTAAACAATGCTCCAGCAATCATAGCGATAATTGGCAATTTTGCACCACATGGAATAAAACATGTGGTAATAATAGTAATTTTACGGTCACGATCATTTTCAATTGTACGGCTTGCCATAACCCCCGGTACACCGCAACCTGATGCCACTAACATTGGGATAAAACTCTTACCTGATAAACCAAATTTTCGGAAAATACGGTCAACAATAAATGCTACACGTGCCATATATCCAATATCCTCTAGTATAGCTAATAAAAGACTTAATATTAAAATCTGAGGTACAAAACCCAATACAGCTCCTACACCTCCAACAATTCCATTAACAATTAAATCTGTTAACCATTCAGCGCAATTAATACTTTCTAAAAACACTTGTAAATTTCCACATAAGAATTCACCTACAAAAACATCATTTGTCCAGTCTGTTACAAACGTACCAACAGTTGTTACCGAAATATAGTAAACCATAAACATTACTAATGCAAAAATAGGTAATGCCAATACTCTATTTGTAACGATACGGTCAATCTTATCTGAAGTGGATAATTCATGTAAACCCAATTTGCGAACTACACTCTTTGAAACAATTTCTCCAATGTAGTTATATCGTTGATTTGTAATAATACTTTCTGCATCATCATCTAATTCCTTCTCGCAATCAACTATATGTTCTTCTAAATGCTCTAATAACTCTTTTGAAAGCTTCAATTCCTCAATTACTTTCTCATCACGTTCAAATAATTTTATCGCATACCAACGTAATTTATCATAACTCACTAATTCTTGTATTGATTCTTCAATATGCGCTAAAGCATGTTCAACTCCACCATTAAAAACATGTGGCAATTCTTTATGCTCAAATGTTTTCGCAGCTTCAATAGCTTTAGAAACAACCTCGTCAAATCCAATACCTTTTAATGCACTTATTTCTACTACATCACAACGTAATGCTTTAGATAATTGTTCAATATTGATTTGATCTCCATTCTTTCTAACCATATCTATCATATTAATAGCAATTACTACAGGAATACCTAATTCCATTAATTGTGTAGATAAGTAAAGATTACGTTCAATATTCGTACCATCTACAATATTAATAATTACATCAGGTTTCTCAGTAATTAAGTATGTACGAGAAACTACCTCCTCTAATGTATATGGTGATAATGAATATATACCTGGTAAATCTTGAATAACAACATTCTTGTTATCTTTCAAATAACCTTCCTTCTTCTCCACCGTAACACCAGGCCAATTTCCTACATATTGATTACTACCAGTTAAAGCATTAAAAAGCGTAGTTTTACCACTATTAGGATTACCAGCAAGTGCTATCTTAATTTCCGACATTTATAATCCTCCTATTCGACCTCTATCATTTCCGCATCAGCTTTGCGTAATGATAATTCATAACTTCTAATATTCAATTCCATTGGATCTCCAAGAGGAGCAACTTTTCTTACAAAAATAGATGTGCCTTTCGTAATTCCCATATCCATTATTCTACGTTTTACAGGACCTTCTCCATGCAGTTTCACTACCTTACATGATTCCCCTATTTTCACATCTTTTAAAGTTTTCATAATACTCCTCCTTTATATGTTAGCTCAAACTAACTTTATTGACATAATATTAGTTAGCACTAGCTAACTGCATTATTATATTAGCCCCATCTAACTTAAAAGTCAATACTTTCCAGCAAAAAAAAGCACTTTCGTGCCTTTTAATATACTATCAATCATTTACATATATTTCTTCAATTTCAACTACATACATACGATGATAATCTTTATTAGGATAACATGCTGCTACCTTCTCATCAAAGATACTATCTTCCTTTAAATCATCAGCATATAACTTACGACACTTTAAGATATACTTAGCTTCCTCAAAAGCTACCGATTCCCCTACTTGTATTGGGTGGAAATTAACTTCTGCTTCTTTATCAGTATCTCTACCAGATTTAGTTCCTAAAACGGTTAAAGCTTCACGATATGATGAATCATAGAATGATAATGTCATGTACTCATTCTTCTCCACAAATCCATAAGTATAACGTTGTGGACGAACAAATACAAATGCAACATCCTTATTCCATAAATGACCTAATCCACCCCAGCTAGCAGTCATTGTATTATGATTATCTAAATCACCACTAGTAACTAACATCCATTCTCTTCCAATAATCATCGGTGTATTTACATTAAACTCTTGTATTGTTATTTTTCTCATTTTCTTCACCTCTTACCACCATTATACTTTAAATCTATGAAAAATATAATATAATTATGAGGTAATAGGAGATTTTATATATGAAACCTAAAGCTATATTTTTTGATATTGATGGTACATTAATGAATACTGAGAAAGGAGTTATTCCTGCTTCTACAATACAAGCAATTGAAAAACTGCATAAACAAGGCATATTAGTTTTCGTTGCTACTTCCAGATGTAATGGTGAATTTGGAAACTTCAATAAATATTTAGAGGAAATTCCATTCGATGGTGTAGTAAGCTGTGGTGGTGGAATGCTTACTTATCATGGTGAAATCATCAATACTGAAGCTATGAATGAGAACGATGTAAGAAAGATTATTGATTATTGTGATGAACACAACATTGATATTCGCTATCAAAGTGAGCATAACTGTCATTTACATAAAGAACCAATTAAGTCTGTCTATGATTCATTTATTTATTTCTATGATTATTGCCCATCTACTAAAGCATATGAAAATGAGAAGGTTGTCAATTTCTTAGGTTTTGGTACTGCTCAGCATTATCATGATATTATGAATATGTGTGAAGATTTAGATGGTGTTTTATATAGTGATGCTTTTGAATTTACGAAAAAGGATGTCAATAAAGCATATGGTATCAAAAAGATGTGTTATATCTTAGGTATCGATATTCAAGAAGTAATGGCATTTGGTGATGCAGAAAATGATATCGCAATGCTTCAAGCAGTTGGTATTGGTGTGGCTATGGGAAATGCCTGTGATTCTTGTAAAGAAGCTGCTGACTTCGTTACGAAGCGTTGTGATGAGGATGGTATTGCTTATGCTTTAGAATACTTTGAAATCCTAGATGATTTATATCTAACAGATCAAGTATTATGTGTCAGACAAGCTACTACTAATGATGTTGATGTATTACTTAAATGGTGGAATGATGGCAAAGTAATGGCACATGCTGGATTCCCTAATGGACTTCATAAAACAGCTGATGATATTAAGAAAGAAATTGCTTTAAATAATCGTGAAAAACGACGTTTAATACTTTATTATGAAGATCAGAGAATTGGTGAAATGTCTTATATTAAGATTAGTGAAGGAATATTTGACTTTGGTATTAAGATATGTGAGGAAGAATACCAAAATAGACATCTAGGTCCTAGATATTTACGATTATTATTTGATTATTTATTTGATGTATTAAAAGCTACTAAGATAATATTAGATACAGATTTAGAAAACCTACGTGCCCAAAAGGTATATGAAAGATTAGGCTTTACTAATAAAGAGATTCACTATAATTCATGGACTAATGATATTGGTGAATTACGTAGTAGTGTATCTTATACAATGACTATTAATGATTATAGAAAGGATGTTTAATATGAATATATTATGTACAATTTGTTGTAGAAGTGGTTCCCAAGGAGTTAAAGATAAAAATATCCGTGAGGTAAATGGAAAGCCATTAATGGCTTATACTATCGAGCAAGCTACTAAGTGGAATGGCTATACTGATTTTGTGATTTCTACTGACTCAAAAAAGTACCAAGAAATTGCTGAAGTGTATGGTTGCTCTGCTCCTTTCACTAGACCAAATGAACTTGCTGATAGTAAAAGTGGTAAAGTTGCTGTTATTCGCCATGCACTAGAAACTATGGAAAACCTTAATGGGATCACATACGATTATATTGTTGATTTAGATGCAACTAGTCCTTTTAGAGAAATTGCCGATATTGAAGCTGCTGTAAGAAAATGTATCGATAATGATTTAGATATTGTTTACAGTGTATGTGAAGCTAGAAAGAATCCATATTTCAATATGGTTGAACTTGATGAAAACGGATTCCCTCATTTATCTAAGAAGCTACCTGGTGATGTATTATCTAGACAAGCAGCTCCAAAGGTGTATGAACTAAATGCTTCCATTTATGTATATAAAAGAGACTATTTAAAAACTGCTACTACTGTTTTCTCTGATAAGGCTGGTATTATTGTCATGAAGGATGAAAGCATTGATATTGATAGTGAAAATGATTTAAAATACATGGAGTATATTCTTAGAGAACGAGGTAATCATTAGTGAAGGTTGCTGTACTCTCAGATATTCATGGAAATCATATTGCTTTAGAGGCCTGTATTGAGTATTGTTTAAAGGAAAATATTAAAGACTATATTTTCTTAGGCGATTACGTAAGTGATAATCCCTATCCTCAGAAAACCATGGAAATACTATATGATTTAGCTTCAAAATATAGCTGTACTTTTATCTTAGGAAATCGTGAAGAATACTTTATAAATTATCGAAAAAGTAACGGCAATTATTGGAAGCGTGGGTCTTCTACTGGCTCTTTATACTATACTAATATGAATCTAAGAGATAAAGATTTACAGTTCTTCTCTAAACTAGAAAATCAATCTTTATATAAGCTTGAAGGATATCCTAATATTCGTATTTGTCATGGGTCATTAACAAATTCTAGAGGCCTAATATATGAAAATACTAAAGAATTAGATGATACATTAGCCATTCTAAAGGAAGACTATTTATTATGCGGACATACCCATCAAGCATTAAATCTATGTATCAATAATAAACATATCATTAATCCTGGCTCTGTTGGGGTATGTGTAGATTATCAAAATGTAGCTCAACTTGTAGTTCTTGATGGTACTCCTAATAAATGGATTCCCTATTTCTTAGAAATACCATATGATGTTGACAAGCTTATTCAGGAACATAAAGAAAGTGGATTATATGAATTAGCTCCTGCTTGGTCAAAGAGTGTTATCAATTTGATTCAAACAACTATTAATCATACGGATGAATTAATTGATTATGTTAAGGAACTAAACAATAATGTTTATGAATGGGCAGATATCCCAGAAGAGATCTGGGATAAAGCGATTAAGAAGTTTAATATAAAAGACTTATAATTAGTCATTAACTAACTATATAACTCATATGCTTTAAAGGGTATATGAGTTTTTATTATCAACTAACTACAAAATTTATGTTTTTATTAAAAGCATAAATTAGCTTGATAATTACAGACTTATTTACATATAACATCTTTGTGATATTTTTAACTTGTTATAAACTATTGACTAAATCAATGATACCGCTTACAATTGTAGTATAAAGTTAATAGTCGATGAACAAAGTTAGAGAACATCATTAAAGGTGCATAAGATGTTTTCTATTTTTTTGTCGACAAGAGGAGGTTATTTAATGACAGATTTTTTTAAGAAGCTATCAGTTCCGAAAAATTTACTTATAGTTTCACTTGTTTTAGTTTTAGTTGGTAGCCTAGGTGCTTATGGATTCCATACATCATTTGGGAAAGTAGATGTTGAAGAAATCACATTTGAAACTGGCAACAACAATGGTGTAATGAGTGGTTTACTTTACATTCCAGATGGATGTACTGCTGAAACTCCATGTCCTGCCATTGTATTAACTCATGGTTACTTAAATTCTAAAGAAATGCAAGATGCACCTGCAATCGAATTAAGTAAACGTGGATATGTAGTACTTGCTACAGACATGTATGACCATGGTGATTCTAAATGGGATACACCAGCTCCATTCAGTTTCTTTATGTCATCTCAATATGATGCTGCTAAGTACATGTATGATCAAGATTATGTATTAAAAGCAGATGATGGTGATGGTATGATTGCTGTTAGTGGTCACTCAATGGGTGGTTTCTCATCTGAATTAGCAGTAGCGATGGATGAAGGTGATTTCGTAAATACTGGATTCAGAAAGATTGCCGTTTCATTAGCAGTTGGTGCTGATTTCCGTTATACTGGTCCTGTTTATTCTGCATTTGCTGATCGTTCTTGTGGAACAATTGCAGGGCAATTTGATGAATTCTTCTTTGATAACTCTGGCTTAAATGCTGGTACAGTATTAAAGAAAGACTATACTACTGACGTAGTTGGATTAGACTTCTTAGGTTTAACTGGAAAAACTACTGATGCTGAAGAAGGTACATTCTATGAAGTTCCTTGTGAATATTGCCCATATTCAGGTGAACGTGTAATCTATACACCATATCAAACTCACCCATGGAATCACTTCTCTTCTTATACTACATCATTAATGATTGAATTCTATGATCATGCTTTCGCAACTCAATTAGCTAGACACAATTTAACTGCTAATACAGTTACATTAGCTGAAAAGAGTAGTTCTTCTCAAACATGGTTCTTTAAAGAATTATTTGAATTAATCGCTATGGTTGGCTTATTCATGGCTATCTTCCCATTAATGTCAATCTTAACTTCAATTCCTGCATTTAGTGCTTCAGTAACTACAGTACCTGTAGCTGAAAAAGTATTACCAACTTCTAAAAAGAATATTGTTAACGCAATTACAATTATAACTACATTAATTAGCTGCTTCTTAATTCCTACATTCATGGATCGTTCTGCTGGTCTTTTATATGTTGGTTATGTATTTATTGGTTTAGCTGCTGTTGGTATTATCTTATGCATCTTATCATTCAGTAAGCAAAAGAAGAGTCATGCTTTAGTAGCTGGATTATTTACAGTAGTATCTTTATTAGGTGTATTACTTCTTAAGAATGCTGGTACATTATTTATGACTGATGCGTACTACAATGCACCAAGTATTAATACTATCGTTTATTGGGCATTATGCTCTGCTGTATTAATCGCATTAACATTATTAGCAGTTCATTACTTCATTAATAAAGACAATGAAACAACTTATGAACATTTAGGTATTACTTTTGACATTAAAGCTATTATCATGTCATTAGTAGTTGCAGTTCTAGTTGTTGCATGTGTATATGCAGTTGTATGGATTATTGATATTCTATTCAAGACTGACTTTAGATTCTGGACATTTGCTATTAAGACATTTGGTTCTGCACAGTTTATTCCAAGTCTTAAATATTTACCTTGGTTCTTCATTTTCTATGCTGTTAGTGGTATCAACGTTGTATCTAGCACTAGAAATATGCCAGGATTCAAAGGTGATGTAGTAGGTATGCTTGTTAACGCAGGTAGTGTTCTACTATTATTAGTAGTTCAATACGGTATGTTATTTGCTACTGGAACAGCACCATTTGTTAACTTCGCATTAAATGGTATCCTATGCTTCGCATTAGTTCCTACATTAGCAATCGCAGCAATCATTAATCGTCGTTCATTTGAAAAGACAAATAATGTTTGGTTAGGTGTATTCATTAACGCATTATTAATGACTATCATGACATTAGCTAATACAGCAATCTACTTATTATAAAATTGATTCAATTTAAATAGTAAAACTTAATATAATAAAAAACCAAGTTGATTAGTAATTTCAACTTGGTTTTCTTTATCTATTACTTATGTCTAGCATTCAACATTTCAACAATATTTGGATCATAATGATTGAAGAATAAGCTTTGCTTCATATCTAATGTTTTAATCTTAGCCATATCATCATTAGTTAATTCAAAATCAAATACTTTAATATTCTCTTCCATACGTTCAATATGACTCGATTTAGGTATTACTACAACGCCATTTTGGATCAAATAACGTAAAGCTACTTGGGCTACTGATTTACCATATTTAGCACCTATTTCAGCTAATACTGGGTTATTAAAGAAGTTATTCTTTCCTTCAGCAAATGGCCCCCAAGATTCTATTTGTGTATTGTATTTATCCATGATTTGTTTTGCTGTCTCTTGTTGATTAAATACATGCGTTTCAACTTGATTGATAGCTGGCTTCACATCAACATTTAATGATAAATCAATAAATCGGTCAGGATAGAAATTAGATACACCAATTGCCCTTACTTTTCCTTCTTTATATGCCCTTTCCATAGCGCGATATGTACCATAGTAATCACCAAATGGTTGGTGAATCAATAATAAATCGATGTAATCTGTTTGTAGCTTTTTTAAGGATTCTAAAATAGATGCATAAGCCTTTTCTTCCCCTGCATTAGAAATCCATACTTTAGTAGTAATGAATAATTCTTCACGAGCGATACCACATTCCTTAATGGCATTTCCTACCCCCTCTTCATTACCATATGCTTGGGCTGTATCAATACTGCGATACCCTACTTTAATAGCATCAAGTACACAACGTTCTGTTTCTTCATTTCCTATTTGGAAAACACCATAACCAAGAATAGGCATTTTCACTCCATTGTTTAATGTAACATATTCCATATTTAATCTCCTATCTTATTGCATAATTTATTCTCACAAAATACTTAACAAGCATTCTTGTAATATATAAATCATTACTATATAATTTGATTGTACAGTACGGGAGTAACTCCCTGTCAATAGGAGGATACATATGTATACTATGAAAGATGTATGTAAGGAATTAAATATTTCTTATGATACTTTAAAGTTTTACTGTAATGAAGGATTAATCCCTAATGTGAAAAGAAATGAGAATAATCACCGTGTCTTTAATGAATTAGACATTAACTGGATTAAAGGTCTACAATGTTTGCGTAAATGCGGTATGAGTATTAAAGATATGAAGCAATATATGGAATACTGTCTAATTGGTGAAGCGTCTATTCCAGAACGTAAAGAAATGCTAGAGGTTACTCGCAAACATTTAGAAGAAAAACACCAAGAAATCATTGATTCACTTGAATATATTGACAATAAACAAAAGTTCTATGATGATGTATTAAGTGGTAAGATTCCATATTATAGTAATATCATTAAAACTGATGAATCATAAACAAAAAAAGAGGTTATGTTGTAGTTATATATACATTTCCTCTTTTATTTTGTATTGATCTATTTCTTTTCTTTCTTACCTTTTCTACCTTGCATTTCCTTTTTTGGAGCACGCTTAGTAGATTTACTTGCTTCATTACGTCCTGCACCACGTCTAGGCTTAGCTTCTTTTTTCGTAGTCTTTTTATCTACTTTCTTTTCTTTACTACGTGATTCTTTTGTTTCACGGGCTTCTTTACTTCCTCTACGCTTGCCAGCATCTTTATTAGTTTTTGCAGGTTTAGTACGTTCTTTCTTCCAAGCAGTATCTACTTCTTTCGCAAGCTTTACAACTTTTCCTAAGCATTCAAATGTTTCAGAAGCATTAAGTACTTTTTCTTCATACTTCTCAGGTACTTCAAAATATGAATAATAACCATTAATATCAATAGCACCAATATTCTTACCTGCAATACCAGTTTGTGATACTATTGCCTTAATAATAGTGGCCGGTGAACAATGTTGTTCACTACCTAAATTAATATAGATACGTACATGACCTGGCTCTACATCAAAGTTTGCGATATCATCTTTAATTTCTTTACATGACTTTTTAATTAATAAAGTGAATAATACACCTGCTACTTCATGTAAATCCATTCCTGTCACATTCGCAACTGCTCTAATATATTCATCAGCATTTTCGTCAATCTTGTCAATTGCACGAATTTCATTAATT
>JAFXJJ010000028.1 GCA_017532345.1 Erysipelotrichales bacterium | reverse complement strand
TGATGGAATGTTACCACGTGTTACCTTTTCAGATATAATATCCCTAATCTCTACCGCACTCTTTTCACTATAATCATCTGCAAATAGGATACCTGCTTCTAATTGGTTACAGATAAAGCAATCAAATTTTTGTAAGAAGTCCCTACGCTGTGCAACTAAATTCATATTAGATACAACCGCAAAGATTTTCTTCTGATGCTTTTCAGCTAATTGGAATACTCTTTTCACGGTCGATTTATCTAAATCTGCCTCCATCACAATAGAATCAGCATTCGCAAAGATTTCATCGCCTTTTTCATCTAGTAAATCATTTAGTGGAAGTAAGTTAGGTCGTTGAGAAATAGAACCCGCAACATCTCCATTATTATCGAATACTGCAAGCCAAGTTCCCATACCATTAGGATGTTTTAAAACATAATCAACATTTACTTTATGATTCTTTAATTTCTTAATCACATCATCACCTAATGGTGTATCATCAACCATGCCTACATACGTAGGTCGTAATTCAATATTCGCAATATCTTCAACTACATTTCTTGCTACTCCACCATGAATATATTCAATATACCCTACATTTCTACCATCAGGTACATAATTTTCGCTAGGAAATCCTTTAATATCAACAAATGCAGCTCCAATAACAACAATACCCATACCATTCACCTTTTTACTCTTTCATTATTTTAATAATATCATATATTTACAATAATACTTAGTTATATGCCCCTAATAATTACAGAGTATCATTTTAGAAATGAATATCATGTATAAATAATAAAAGGATTGAACTTTTGTAAATACAAAGTCAATCCTTTTAAGACTAGTTTATCTTATTGCTTTTCAATGTAAATACTTTGTGAAGGGAATGCAAAGTCTGCCCCTGCACTAGTAACTATATCCATAACTTTAAAGTTAATTGTTTCTCTAACAGCTAAGAATGTTTTAAGGTCTGGTTGTAGAATTAACGCATCAACACGTAAATCTAAAGATGATGAACTCATTTCTTCAAAGTGTACCATAACACTCTCAGAATCAACAATCTCTAATGAATGTAAGTATTCAACTAATTCTTCTTTAATACGCTTAATTTGTTCTTCAGTTGTTGAATATGTAAGATTAATATAGAAACGTAATTTACGCTTACGCATTTGTGTCCAGTTTGTGATTAGTGATGAAGCTAATGTTGAATTTGGAACTGAAACTAATGCATTTTGGAATGTACGAATACGAGTAGAACGGAAGCTAATTTCTTCTACGATACCTTCAACATCTGGTGTTTGAATCCAATCGTTAATTTCAAATGGTTTATCTAATAATACTACTACACAACCAAATAAATTACTTACTGTATCTTGAGCAGCTAATGCGATTGCGACACCACCAAGACCTAGACCTGCAAAGATTGCAGATACATCGTACCCTAAATCTGATAATACCATACAAACGATTAAAACCCAAATTAGTACACGGGCAACCTTAAACATCATATGAAGTAATGTTGCATTTAAGTTTTTAATTTCTTTTTGATCATCCTTATGATTTTCAATATAGAAATCTAAGATATTAGTTAAGAACATACCAATTAATACTAAGTGAATTACACTATTTGGAATTGCTGATAATAATGAAGCAATCTTCGCTGTAATTCCAGATAAAGAAGATATTGAATCAATTAATAAAACATATGTAGTGATTTGGAATACTAAAACAATCCATAAATGAGTTAATGGTTTTAAAACTTGTTGGAACTCATTAATTCTTTCTTGTGGTATCTCATGTTTTAATACTTTAGTTACTACCTTATAAAATAAATTAATTGTACGCTTACTTAAAGCCATTGCTAATAAAGTGATTAAAACAATCAATAATACACGGAATAAGCCATTATAGCTTAATAAAAAATTTAAAATATCAGACATTTTTAATCCCTACTTTCTATATAAATTTAAAACCTCACAGCCATCTGCTGTAACTACCACTAAATCTTCAATGCGAACTCCACCAACACCTGGTAAATAAATACCTGGTTCGATTGAGAAGCAATATCCTTCTCTGACTACATCATCATTAGCACTACTTACATCCTTAGGTTCATGTACTTCTAATCCAATACCATGGCCTGTACGATGTGTAAAGTATTCCCCATAACCTGCAGCTTCTATAACACTTCTTGCAGCTTTGTCAATATCAGAGAACTTAACACCAGGTCTAATCATTGATTCTGCAGCTAGATTTGCTTTTAATACTATTCTATATATTTCTTCCATCTTTGGATAATTATACACAAATGTACGTGTCATATCACTACAATAATCATCTAAGATTAACCCCATATCTACAATACATACATCTTCTTCTGTTAAGATTTGACCATTAGCTGATGCATGTGGGTCACTAGCAGTATTCTTAAATGCTACGATTGGTTCAAAAGAAGGAACGACATTATACTTTTTGTATAATGAGAAAATATATTCTTCTACTTCTTTATCACTTACACCAACATGCAAGAACTTCTCAACTTGTTCCATAATCTCATCATTAAGTCTACTAGAAGCACGCATCTTCTGAACTTCATCCTGATCCTTAGCTAGTCGTAAATCTTCTACAACACTACTAATACATACATCATGATGCTTCTCCATTATTGGTAATAAAAATCTACTAGGTAAATTCTTATCTACCGCCAATTTACCTCCAACTAGATAATTACAGAATACCCCTAAATAATCATCATTATCATTGAAGCGTACAATTTCAATTCCATCTAATTCCTCACAAGGAAATAAATTATTTAAGAATAATACTGGTTTACCTTCATCTTTTACTAATAACGCTAGAAATCTTTCATGCGGATAGAACTTAGCTCCAATCGCATAATAAATAGAAAGAGTATCATAAAGCATTACTTGTTTAGTTCCAATATTACGAAGCATATTTTGAATATCATAGATTTTCTTCATACACATTAACTCCTTTACACAGTAGATATTATACTACAAAATCATAACTATTGGAATTTTAAACTTTTTTTGATACAATAATACATGGAAATGAGGGTGTACTATGATTACTTATAAAGATATATTAAAAGATGACAATCCTATAGTTCGTCAAAAGAGTGCTGACGTAAAATTACCATTATCTAAGAAAGACCGTGAAACTTTACAAGAAATGGTACAATATATACATGATTCAATTGATGAAGAAAAGGCTGAGAAATATGGATTACGTCCAGCTGTTGGTCTTGCTGCTCCTCAATTAGGTATTTTAAAAAAGATGTTTGCGATGGTAGTAACAATGGAAGAGGAAGATGGTAGCTTATCAACTGTTGAATATGCTTTCGTTAATCCTAAGATTGTTTCATATTCTGTGCAAATGGCTTATCTTAAGGATGGTGAAGGCTGCTTATCCGTTGAAGAAGAGCACCAAGGGTATGTTCCTCGTGCTGCAAGAATCACGATTCGTGGATATGATATGCTTCAAGATAAAGAAATTGAAGTGCGTTTAAGAGGTTATCTTGCAATTGTTGCACAACATGAAATAGACCACTTCTCTGGTACATTATTCTACGATAAGATTAATAAAGAAAATCCATTCAAAGAAATTGAAAATGCGATTGTGATTGAATAAAAATTACCCTAACGGGTAATTTTTTATTTGCTTCTTTGTCGATTACTCATTCTTTGCCAATTAATAAATCCATAGATATCATTAATTAAAAATATTATGAAACATATAATCATTGGAATATATGAACTATCCGTTAGTGATGCAAGTACCCATAATACTATTAATACAATGTCATTTAATGCATAGGCTAGTGCATAATATGGACTTCTCATTAAAGTTAAATAAGATGCGAGAAAGCTAGTAGCGATTGAGATTGTACTAAATAACAAGTTAGCTGTATTTAGTTTAACTAAGATAAAATAAAATAACACGGTAGTAATTATCGTAAGTAGTAACATTATCATTATTTGTTCAGTGCTTAAATTACTAACCATTACTTCCTTAGTATCTTTATATGGGTGCTTCATCCATTCAATCACTGTCACAATCGCAATCGGTGAAGTCATTCCTAAATATGTAATCATTTCTCCATAATAACGAAAATATAGTGAAATCACTCCATAAAATACTGCGAATACAACGGTAAGTATTTGCCCTATCACATAACCTTTAGCTACAAATATTAAGGCTGTAACTCCTATTAAAGATGCGATTAAAGTTAAATAATTTGTTGAATGAGATAATAAATAAGAGATAATTATAATGATAACTGAACTTCCCCACAATATTCGTTCAAACTTCGTTAAATCTTTAAATATACTTAATATTTTCATAGTATCCCCCTAAATAAATAAGCATCCGTAAACACATCTTCAAAGACCTAACGATGCGTTACGAATGCTTTCGCATTTCCTACCCGGTGGCAGATTCCACTAGATTATACCATACCCTTTCCTAAAAGCAACTATTCATAAATAAATTAACACTTGAAATTTACTAGTATTTCGTTATAATTAATAGCGTTATACATAATTTTTGGAAATATAATTTATACAAAATGAATAGACTTTGAAAATATTTTTCAATGAGCTTAATAGTATACTTTCAAGAAAGTTGTGCTATAATAAATATAAAGAAAAATAGGAGGAACTTATATGTCTGATCAAACTATCAGAAAGAGTTCTTCTTCCAGAACAATAAGAACAAATAATAGTGAAAGCCGTAGTGCTACCTCATACAACGATACATTGGTATATGCTATCGGTGGTTTAGGTGAAGTCGGCAAAAACATGTATTGTATTGAACATGAAGATGAAATTATCATTATAGATGCTGGTGTTCGTTTTGCTGAAGAAGAACTATTAGGAATTGATTATGTAATTCCTGATTACACATATTTAATCCAAAATAAACATAAGATTAAAGCTTTAATAATAACTCACGGACATGAAGATCATATTGGAGGAATTCCATTCTTAGCACAAGCTATTCCATTACCTCCAATTTATGCCCCTAAGTTGGCAACTGCATTAATACAACGTAAAATGGAAGAACGTAAAGTTCGTAATTTAGAAATAACTGAAATCACTGCTGAATCCAAAGTAAGTACTGAACACTTTGTAGTTGGCTTCTTCAATCAAGTTCACTCTGTGCCTGATTGCTTAGGTATTATTGTAAATACGCCTAATGGACGTATCGTATCTACAGGTGACTTTAAGTTTGACTTAACTCCTGTAGGTAATAATATTTCTGACTTCCAAAAGATGGCAGATATTGGTTACTTTGGTGTTACTTTACTAATGAGTGATTCTACTAACTCAACAGTTGAAGGATTTACTATTTCTGAGAAAAAGGTTTCTAAGAGTATTATGGAAATCTTTAAGAATACTAGAGGTAGATTAATCGTTGCAACATTCGCAAGTAATGTACACCGTGTACAACAAATTTGTGAATCAGCAGTAGCTAATAATCGTAAGATTGCGATTATGGGTCGTTCAATGGAGAATGTTATCACGATTGGGCAAAAATTAGGATATATTAAAGTACCAACTAAATTCTTCATAAACCCTGAAGAAATAAATCGCTATCCTGCTAATGAATTATGTATTATTTGTACAGGTTCACAAGGTGAAGAATTAGCTGCATTAAGTCGTATTGCCAATGGAACTCATCGTTATGTAAAGGTATTCCCTGGTGATACAGTTGTATTCTCATCTAGTCCTATTCCAGGTAATGCTATTAGTGTAAATGGTGTGGTTAATAAATTAACACGTGCTGGTGCAAATGTATTAGTGAATTCTCCATTAAACTCACTTCATACATCTGGACATGCTTCACAAGATGAACAAAAGCTAATGCTTCAATTAATTAAACCTAAATACTTTATGCCTATGCATGGTGAGTATAAAATGCTTAAGGTTCATAAAGAAACTGCAATTGAAACAGGTATCCCTGAAGAGAATATCTTTATATGTGCTAATGGTGATGTCATCCATTTACGTAATGGTGAAGCATTCCTTGGCAACAAACGTATCCAAGCAGATGATATCTATGTAGATGGTAATGATACTTCTGGTCTAAGTACCGCTGTATTACGTGACCGTAAGATTCTTGCTGATAATGGACTTGTCAGTGTTGTTGTAGCTATCGATTCTCGTACTAATTCCATACTATCTAGACCTATGATTGTAACTAGAGGATTCGTATATATTAAGGAAAGTGGTACGCTAATTAAAGAAGCAGAAAATGTTGTATTTGATGCATTAAAGAAAACAATGAGTAAAAAGACAACGTTTGGTGAAATTAAGAATAGTATCCGTAATTCATTAGGGCCATTCTTATACCAAAAAACTAGACGAAACCCTATTGTTATTCCTGTAGTATTAAATCGACGCTTAACACAAGAGGATTTAAATAATTTAAAAGCTAAAAAGGATGAAGCTCATATTTAAAAGTAAAAAGGTTGTTTCAAACAACCTTTTTAAATGCATATAATTTTGTATAAACATTAATACTTTTTAGATATCCAGTTTTATGTTAGAATGAATATGGTGATATTATGAAAGATTCTACAAAGCTTAAATTGATAAAAGTTTTATTTGTCATTTTAATACTTATTATATTTATTATCGTTGAGGCCTTCTTCTTTGCCCCTACGCGATTAAAAGTTAATTATCGAAATATCAGTTCCAATGAAATACCAGCATCATTTGATGAATTTAGTATATGCTTCTTAAGCGATTTACATTATGGAACAACATATACTGAAGATAACATTTATGATTTAGTTAATAAAGTAAATCTTCTGCAAGCTGATATAGTTATATTTGGTGGTGACTTAGTTGACTCACTTACCAAACGTGAAACTGATATGAACATACTTGCAAATGCTTTTTCTGATATTGATGCCAATTATGGAAAATTCGCTGTACTAGGTAACCATGATTATGAAAATAAAACTACTACAGAGAAGGTTGTCTCTACACTTGAATATGCTGGGTTTGAAATTATTACTAACACTTCTATGCGTATTCATAATGGTACTAGTGATTCAATTCGTTTAATTGGATTAGATTCATCATTACTTGGCACACCTAATGTTACAAAAGCATTTGATGAAGTGAGAAGCAGTGATTTTTCTATCTTAGTTACTCATACACCTGATAATGTTCTTAACTGTAATACCTCATTAATTGATTTACAGTTGTCTGGGCATTCTCATGGTTCGCAAATTTATATACCATTTATCTCAACTCTAATCCTACCACCAGGCTCTAAAATATACTATCGAGGTATATACACGTTAGATGATGGTACTATGATTTATGTAACTACAGGAGTTGGTACTACTCAGATTCAAGCAAGATTATTCACTAATCCTGAAATTGTCTTATACCGATTACATCATGAAGAATAAAAGTCGAGTTATTAATCTAACTCGACTTCTTTTATTTAATTTCAACAATAAAGAATCCTTCAGGATATTTCGCAATAGTAATAACTGTTTCAGTTTTCAATGCTGATGTTGGAATAGTTGTTTCTGCATAGCTAATATCTAAACGAACATCATAAGCTTCTAATGTGCCATAATCATTTTCTTCAAATGTAGTAGCAATAGGATCAACAGCAATAATCTCAATCACCTCAGGTAATGCCTCTTCTCCATATTGATTTACAATTGGTGTATAGTTTTTATAATAGTAAAATTTCAAATATGCTTTCGCAGACATACGCTTTTCTTGTAAGAAATATGTCATTCCACCCATATGATCTTCACCTGTTTTCGTTTTAAAGGTAAAGAAATCAGCTGCAAATGTTTTCGCAATATTCTTTACAATTTCCATTTCATCATTATTAGTAATAGCATCAGTTAATGCATTATAATGTGTAATTGTTAATTCATTTTGAGTGATTGGAGCACTATATAATTCATTTTCACGAAGAACTAATTCCTCTGGTTCTTCAGTATTACTTGAACAGCCTACTAATAAACATAGTATGAATAATACATATAATAGTTTTCTCATATGTTCCTCCTTCATTAATCTAATTCATCTAGGCAAAGTAAAGCATCTACCTCATAATCATATTTTGTTTTCTTCCCTAACATATCTTCATATTTTGAAGAACTAATGCCATTCCCTGGACGTTTCATTGTTAAGTTAGCTTCTGTAAATGTCTCACCCTTTTTGATACTACAAGCAGCTACTAATGACTTTCTTGCGATATCGCGGTTAGCTCGTTCACTATCACTAACTTTCTTTTCATAACTTCCTAATGCCTTCTCAATATGACGGATACCATCAACCATCGCTTTAAGTTCCTCTGGATTAAGAGATGCACGATGATCTGGACCTTCCATATTCTTATCAAGTGTAAAATGCTTTTCGATAATCTCTGCACCTAATGCTACTGCTGCGATTGGTACTTCAATACCAACAGTATGATCACTATAACCTATTGATGTATGGAATTCATCTCTAAGTGTTTTCATTACATTTAAGTTAACATCTTCAAATGGTGTAGGATATTGGGTATTACAATGTAGTATCGCAACCTCCGTAGCACCACTTTCCATTAATGTATCATATGCTTTATGAATTTCGTCCATTTCACACATTCCACATGACATAATAACACGTTTATGATAACTACCAATTTGACGAAGTAATTTAAGATTAGTTATCTCTCCACTAGGTATTTTATATAATGGCATATCCATTGACTCTAAGAAAGTTAAGCTTTCTTCGTCAAAAGCACTACTTAAAAATAAGATTCCTTTTTCTTCGCAATATTTCTTTAAAACATAGTGATCCTCTTCACTTAATTCTAATTTACGAATCATATCTAATTGTGATTCATCAGAACCAGTAGTTTCCTTTTGATATTCCGCTTTTTCCGCATTTACACTAACTAACTTATCAGCTTTAAATGTTTGAAACTTAACAGCATCACATTTCGCATCACTAGCAGCATCAACTAATCTCTTAGCTAATTCAAGATTACCATTATGATTCACACCAGCTTCAGCAATAATAAAAGTTTTCATTACTTAATTTCCTTTCCTGGAGTTCCTACAACTGTAGTACCATCCTTTACATCACGTATAATAGTAGCACCAGCACCAATTACAGCATTCGTACCAATAGTAATTTGTTGAATAACAGTGGCATTTGCACCTATTAGCGTTGAATCACCAATATTTACTCCACCACAGACAACAGCACCTGGCGCAACATGAACGTTAGTGTCAATCACTACATCATGTTCAATTATACTACCTGAATTTATAATACTGCCTTGCCCTATTGTAGTATTAGCATTCACAATTGCACGCTTACCAACAAAAGTCCCCTCTTTAATAACAGCAGATAATGAAACAATAGCACTATCATCAATAACGCTAAACATTTCCAATCCACATTCATTTACTTTTTTTAAAAGGCGTTCTCTCATTTTTAAATCACCTATACAAATCATCACAGCTTCAACCTCATGATTCTTGAGAACATCAAAATCATCAAGTTTCCCTAAAACCGCTATTCCTTCATTTGTAGTAGGCGTTTCTAATAAATTATCTAAGCACCCCACAACTTCATATTTATCTTTATCCATTGAATCATAAACACTATGAAGATGTGAACCTGCGCCAATAAAAGCTACTCTTTTCATTTAATCACCTTTACTTATAAATTACAATAATCTATATTAATAAAACTTACTATCAATATGTGAATTATTGAATCCACACATTCTTAATAATTATATCACTTTATAATAAATACTGCTACACACAATAGAAAAGGAGAACTTATTTTATTAAGTTCTCCTAATTATTTACTAGTAATTTTCTTTTCTAACTTCGAAATAAGCTTTTGGATGGCGACATACTGGACAAACTTCTGGAGCTTTCTTACCAATTACTAAGTGTCCACAGTTGCGGCATTCCCACATTGTTTCTTCAGCTTTTTCAAATACTTTTTGCATTTCAACATTATTTAATAATGCAAGATAACGTTCTTCATGATGCTTTTCAATTGCACCAACCATACGGAATTGAGCAGCTAAAGCAGTGAATCCTTCTTCTTCAGCTTCTTTTGCGAATGTTTCATACATATCTGTCCATTCATAGTTTTCACCTTCAGCAGCATGCTTTAAGTTAGTAGCAGTATCACCGATACCTTCTAAAGCTTTGAACCATAATTTAGCGTGTTCTTTTTCATTGTTAGCTGTTGCTTCAAAAATAGCAGCAATTTGTTCGTAACCTTCTTTACGAGCTACACTTGCGAAATAAGTATATTTATTTCTAGCTTGAGATTCACCAGCAAATGCTTCCATTAAGTTTTTTTCAGTTTTTGATCCTTTTAGTTCCATAATTAATTGTCTCCTTTTTCTTTACATTTGTTGCAAGTACCTTTTAAAATAATTTCAACATCTTCAATAGCATCATCAATATGACTTTGAAGCTCGTTAACTACTGCATCGTAAGGTATCTTTGCATCATACACTCTACCACAACATCTACATAAGAAATGTGGATGTATAATTGTAGTAGCATCATAATGATCTACACCATCAATTCCTTTAATGCGACGTACTCTACCGATATCAGTTAATTGGTTAACATTTCGATATACAGTAGCGATACCAATTTCCGGCATTTTTCTACTGGCAACTTCGAAAATTTCATCAACCGAATAATGGTCTTTGGTTCCTGCAATTATCTCATACACGAGTTCTCTTTGCTTGGAATATCGCATCGCATCTCCTCCTTAATGATAATCATTATCAATTACAGTTATAGTATAACTTAAGTGGATACGAAATGCAAGTAGTTTTTAAAATATTTTAAACATTCTTCTATATATAGTATATTCAATTATTTCAAAATTAGATAGAAATATGCTCGTGAATTTAAAAATGTTTTTTGATTTCAATTTTATAGTTTTCACGATAATACCATCTTATCTGGTAGTACTTGTAAAGTGTCCATTCATTCACTCTACCCCACTACCGTAATGAAATTAGAAGCTGAACATTTATTTAATACTTAAAACAAAAAGAAATGACAACCGTCATTTCTCCTCTAGCATAATGTATAAACCATATCTACTTCATGTATTCCATCTTCATCAATTACACGAAGCTCTTTAAATCCTAGCTTTGTATATAAATGCTTAGCTACATCATTTCCCCATATATATGTTGTATAAAGATTCTTTATTTCTCTTTCTTTCATTAACAGCAGCAATTCTTTTATTGCTTCGTTTCCTATTCCTTTATTTTGGTAGTTAATATCTATCATAAAGTTATGAAGGAAATAACCATCATCGAACTTGTCTAAATGAATAAACCCTACAATTCTATTTTCGTAAATAATATGGTAGCCTAATGAGTCAGCATCTTTTAAAAATCTTTGAATCTTTTCTGAACTACAAACAAATTGGCGTTGTTCTTCGCTTAAATCAATATTGGGAAACTCTTTTGATTCAAGAAGAGTTATTGTTAATTCATTTTCACTCACAAAACTATCCCTCAACAACTTCAACCTTCTTAATTGCCTCATCAGCAGTAATCATCATTAAGATAGCCTCACGCTCAGCATTATTGGTAATAGTAACATGTAACTCACAACAGACTAAATGATTGTCTAAACGTTCTACTCGCAAGTCTTCATATCGAATACTTTTCTTTTCTAAATATGTCGAAATTAGAGAAATTTTATCAGCCTCTACAACAACATTCAAGACATCCACCTCATGATATTGCGGTCTAGTAAATTCTAAATGGAAAATCCATTGCACTACAACTATACATGCAGCAGTACCAATACCTAACTTTAATAAGCCTGAACCAATTGCAATCCCAACACCACTAGTAGCCCACATACCAGCCGCTGTTGTTAATCCAGAAATGGTTTGTCTTTTAACCAAAATCATCCCTGCGCCAAGAAATCCTATGCCACTTACTACTTGAGCTGCAATTCGAGCTGGATCATACTTAGCACCATCTGCAAATATCAAATCAGAAAACCCATATTTCGACACTATCATCATTAAACATGACCCTAAACAGATAATAATATGTGTTCGGATTCCTGCTTCTTTAGAACGATTTTTACGTTCATTACCAATTAACATCCCACATCCAATTGAAATAACTAAACGTAATACTAAATCAAACTCACTAACTATCATACTATTACCTCCTCTTGTAGTAGTATATTTTAGCACCTAAAGAAAATATAAGCAATAGATTATAAACTCTTTAAAACTAAAAGTCCTATAGCAGACTATAGGACTTTATTAATAACTAATTATGTATTAATTATTCAGCAACAGCTTCAGCTTTTGCAGCTCTTTCAGCCTTCCAAGCAGCAACTTTAGCACGTTCAGCATCATCAATATTCCAGATGAATTTGAATGAAGCCCAAGATCCCATAGCGATAACAGCAGGGATAAGGATAACCATAGCTTTAATACCTAAAATTGCAGAAGCAGGTTGAGCTGTACCAGCACCAGCTTGGTAACCGAACCAAGTTAACATTAATACTGCTAATGAACCAGATAATGTTTGACCAACACGACGTGTTAATGAGAATGTACCATAGATAGCACCTTCAGAACGTTTACCTGTTAAGTATTCGTTGTAGTCAATAGATTCACCAACTAGACCCCATTGTAATTGAACTGATAATGTAACTAAACCAGTACCAATACCAGACCAAGCAATGTAAAGAACAGGAATCATATTTTCAACTGTAGTAGCATAGATGAAGCATGTTCCAAGTAAGATACATCCTACTAAGATGAATGTACGGATAATCTTAACAAGGTCAAATTTCTTAGCTAAGATTGGAGCAATAATTAAACCACCAAACATAACTGGCATAGAAATAACTGAACCAATTGATTGTAATGCAAGATTACCTAATACGTCAGAATACATGTATGCAGAAGCACCTTGAGCAATACCTTGTACGAAACAAATACATATTGAGTGAACACAAAGAGCTAAGTAAGGACGGTTAACTTTGAATACGTTAAGAATGTCTGTAACTTTAACTTTTTCTGCTTCTTTTTCTTCTTCTGTCTTAACAGTGTTTTGAGCAGCAACGTTACGTTCAACAGTGAATGCATAGTGGATGAATACTAAGAAGCATCCTAATACAGCAGCAACAACAGCTGTAGCAGCGAAACCGAATGCTGTTTCACCTAATGAAGCTAATACTACTGGAAGAGCCATAGCACCAATCATACCACCAACTGTAGAACCGAATCCACGAGCAGATGATAATGAAGCACGTTCAGCATCATTTGTAGCCATTACACCAAGTAATGAACCCATACCGATGTTCATAACTGTATAACCAAGTTCGAATACGATCTTAGAAAGGAATAAAACAACGATACATAACATACCATCAAATAATGTTGGAAGTGAGAATACTGAAATTAAACCAACAGCTAAGATAGGGATAGAACGAAGAATCCAAGGACGGAATTTGTCTTTCTTTGTCTTAGCTTTAGCGAACATTACGTCCATAAATGTACCAACAAGTGGATCATTTACTGCGTCCCAAATGTTCCATACTACTAAAATACCTGCGTAAACAACTGGATCAACACCTAATACGTTACGTGAGAAACGTTCTAAGTAGCTGATTAACATTAACATTACAACACCACCGGCGTCACCAGCACCATAACCAATCAAGTGCTTCGTAGTTAATTTTTTTACTTTTTCTTTAACCATTTTTATCTCTCTCCTTTTGTTTTTGTAAGCGCTAAATGTAAGCGCTATACTTCACAATTGTAATTATATACGATTTCACATATATTAGCAAGACAAAAATATTAAAAAAGTTTTTACTTGTATACATTTATTATTAAACATTTACTATGTATTTATATTATTTAATAATTCAATTAAAAAGAGGATGCTTTCACATCCTCTTAAACACTATAATAATTTATAGATTTTCAATTTATCTAAAACCCATCAAAGTTTTAGATTAAATCATTTCAACTACTTACTAAGCATTAGCAGCATGTTTAGCTTCTAATTCTTTAGTCATTTGTTCAGTTGTTTTCTTATCTAAGTTATAAACTAAGCCTAATCCAACAAATTGCATTACAGCTGAGAATAAGTATAAGCAAGCAACTAAGTAACGCATGTTAGTAGCAACTTCGATACCTTGGTTAGCACCATTAGCACCTACATAACCTAACATACCCATGATTACTAATACAACAGAAGGTCCCATACCTTGAGCAAGTTTACGGAAGAATGAATGTAATGAGTAAACTGTACCTTCTTCACGAACACCATTTTTCCATTCGTTGTAGTCAATAGCATCACCCATTAATGACCAGCTTACAACACTATAGATACCCATACCCATGTTGTTTACGAATTGACAAGCAACATAGATTAACATACCTGTTCTGTTTGGAGTGATTGGTAATAATACTAATCCAGCACAAGCAACAACACTTACAAGAGCACCAAATGTAGATAATTCTTTTTTACCGAATTTTAATACTAACTTACGAGCTAATGGAGTGAATAATAACATAGGAATCATTGAGAACATTGATACTAAACCTTGTAATGAAGCATCTTGGAAATAAGATTGGAACATTACTTGTGTAGCAGCAGTAGCACCTTGCATACCTAAGAACATACCCATAGCTGCTAATGTAGCACCTACAGCTGGACGGTTCTTCATGAAGTTACCCATAGCCTTGAATACGTTGAACTTAGGTTGTTCTTCTGTAGTCTTAACATTATCTGTAGCACAACGGATTTCAGTATTCTTAATCATGAATTGGAATGCTAAGAAACCTAAAACACCCATTACTAATGCGATGATGAAGATTCTATCACCCATTAAGTTATTACTTGCATCATAAATTAACATTGGAATAGTAATCATAGCAACCATGTTACCAACTAATGAACCGATTGAACGGAAAGCTGATAATGAAGCACGGTCACCAGGGTTATCAGAAATTAATGATAATAATGATCCATAAGGAACGTTAGCAACTGTGTAGAATGCATCCCATAATACATAACCAGCAAGGAAAAGAATGTTCTTAACCATTGCAGGAGCACCCTTCCAAGGAATGAAACATAATGCACCAGCAACTAATAAACCAATAGAACCTAACCAGATATATTGTAAGAATTTATTACGTTTATATTGACGTCTGTCAGCATCAATCATTGAACCAATTAGTGGGTCATTGATAGCATCCCATACTTGCACTAATAATAATAATGCAGCATAAAGATTGTTGTCCATACCCATGTATTGAGTCCAGAAGATAATTAGGTAACTCTTTAATGCGAAACTCATGTTACATCCGAAGTCACCTGCAGCATACGCAATACTATCACGCATACCAAATTTTCTAAAGCCTTTTTCATCTAGCTTTACTTCTTTAGCCATAATTTGCCTCCTCTTT
>JAFXJJ010000027.1 GCA_017532345.1 Erysipelotrichales bacterium | reverse complement strand
TTGATTTATTCGATATAGTGTGAGGAAAATGATGAAGTATATAAAATCTTTTGTTTTGAACTTTGTTATATTAGTAATAATAGATGTTTCAGTAACATTACATAGTGGATTTAATTTAGTAGATTCAGTCATCTTTGCAAGCATTGCTTCATTATTAATAGTTCTAATTAGGTGATTAATTGAAAGATTACGAGATTAATCAATAAGATGTTATCTTTAGTAGAATTTGATGGAGACAAATATATGAAAAAATTAATTAAACCATTACTAATTGCTTTATTAGTATGTTCTATTTGTATTATTGTTATTGAAATTCCTTTGATAAGCATTAGTGAATGTACAGTTTTGAGCTTTGATGAATTATCCAAATATTTTGGTTTTAATAAAAGTGAATTTACTATTATTGCTGAGGAAGATACACACGGTGGATTTCACGGAGATGGATCGTATTATTTAATTCTAGATTGTTCAGAAAAAAAAGAAGAAGTTGAGGTAATTATTAACGATTGGAAACCACTTCCGCTTTCAGAAAATTTGCAACTTATGATGTATGGTGGTGAGAAAGATGGCATGTACTATCATTCTAATATTGCTGAAGATGCGCATTGGCCTATTATTAACAATGGTGTTTATAAATTTATTGATCGCCACTCAGGTGTGGTTGATCAATCAGATGATACAGATTTATTAAACAGATACTCTTACAATTTTTCAATTGCAGTATATGATTTAGATACTAATACCTTGTACTATTATGAATTAGACACTTAATTATTAGAAAAATTAGAATTTGGAGGAGTGAGCCGTATGATAATAAGAGATTATAACCAAGCAGATGAGAAAGCGTGGATCTATTGCAGAGTAGCGTCTTTTCTGGATTGCTCGTATTATAATGATGTGAAAACTAAAAAGGATATTTACGAACATCCATCTATTTGCCTTGTGGCAGAAGATGATAACCACATCATTGGCTTTATTGATGTAGAGATTGACTCTGATGACTTGACCGCAACAATGGTGAAAGAGGTGCAGTTATTTGGCATCTTGGCGTACTTCCCGAATATCGAAATCAAAAAATCGCTAAGCAATTATGGTTACAGGTAAAAGAAAAACTGCTTCAGTTAGGTGTCCATTATTGTGAGGTATGGACCCAGCAAGATATTCCTGCAAATCAATTCTATGTTGGCAATGGGTTTGTGCTTAATGACGAACAAACATGGCTTCGTTGCTACATTGCTGGGGAAGAGTGTATGAAATTGATGAAAGCAGAGACCCTTAGTGATATATATGGTCCAGAGAAAATGATTATTGATATTCCAATAGGGCAAAAAGATAAGTGGATAAATAAGTGCTATAGAATGGATGAAGTTAGACTGTATAGCACAACTTTTTGATTGTATATCAATAATCATGTGAAGAACTACACAGATTTTGAGAGTGATGAATTAAAAAGATATATTGATGAACTTTGCAAATAATATTAATCATTGTATGGAGAAAGAAATTTATGAAACAATTAAAGTATTTACTACTAGCATGCTTACTATTATCAGCATGCACTAAAAATAATGTTGATGAAAATAATCAACAAGCTACAACACCGCCAGTTGTACAGACAGAACCAGTAGTAACTACAACTGTTGTTACTACTACACCAAAGGTAACAACTACAACTACTCAGGCACAACCTACATTGAAGTTGCCTAATGGAGATATTCACTTTTCTGATATTTTGCTTGAAAATATTACTAATATTGTATTAGAAATAGAGAATATGAATATTGAACTAAATAGTAAAGAAAGAGAAGAATTTTTGAATCATATTATTGATATTCCGTTATATAGTGATTTTAAAGAAGAAAATTATATTATCGGTGCTTACATGGCTACATTAATCTTAGTCGATGAAAATTCAAATAAATGTACATACGTGGAAGGCGGAAGTGATACAATTGAGGTAAGATGTAATAGAGAGAAAAGTAAGTTATATGGCTATTATCCTAAAGATAGAGACTATGATGGGTTTAAAATTTATCTGACAAAATATGCTAATGGAATTCTTGAATCATATCGTATAGGCTTAGAAGAGTCGCAATATATAGATTATCTTCAAATATTAGAATTAGAAACAGAAAACTATACTGTTAGTAGTCAGTTGGGAGATACTACATTTACTTATACATATGATAATCTAATAAATTCTTTTAAATTTAATCCTAAAGACCAGGGTTTAAAAATCTATGAAAATGATACTTATTATGAGGAATTACCTAATAATAAAGGTGAACATTTAATTGTGCTGAAAAAGGATAATATTAGTTATCAACTTTCTTATATAGTAGAATGATGGTTTACAAAGAAGGTGGTAATATGAAATTTTGTTTATTGATTGTATTGTTGATATTAACTGGATGTACTAGTAATACAGTAACAATCTCTCAGGATGAATATAATTCATTACTAGATAAAAAGGCTTACTATGAGGAATATATCGCAACAACAAATAATGAAATGGAAAATTTGGTTTCTAAAGAAGAAGTAGATAATCAAAAGGTCAATATAGTGAGTGAAATTGAAGAATTGAAAACTGAGATAGCAGAGCTTAAGGTTGAAAATGAATGCTTTGTATATATTGAAGGAGATTTTCCTGATTCTGATGAATTGTTTAAAGTTAATGAGTCAATCGATCAAAATATAGTAGGAACGTATATTAATTACGATTTACATAAGATTATGATTTTATATCCTAATGGAATGGCTTTAAAAGGAGCATATGAAGATTCTACGATTAGATTGATAACTAATAAATACACTACAGAAAACAATGTGCTTACCTTTTCTCTTGTATATATAGCTGCAACTGGCGGAGATCAATCTACTTATACTATTGATGAATCTAATAAGACGTTAAGCTTAGACTATTACTATGAGTTGAACGATATTCATACTTATGAAACATATTATAAGTTGGAGAGTGAATAGTATGAGAAGAATATTAATAGTAATGCTAATTGTCGTATTAGTGGCTTGTTCGAGCATTAATTCAAGTAGTGATGCGATTACTATGTCTAAATTAGAATATGATGAATTACTAGGTGAAGTAGCTATGTTAGAGGAAGAATTTAATAAAACGTTTGATATGCGTGTATCAGCGTATACTAAGGCAGAAGCAAATGAAGAATTATCTATATTAAATGGAGAATTATTTGACTTACAAAAAGAGTATGATAGGTTAAAAAGTGACGGTAAAACATGCTCATTAACAAACTTTGACACTACTTTGGAAGAATATAATGGTGCAATTAATCCGGACTTAGTTGGTGTCTATATGTATGAAAACACTATGTATATTTTCTACCCTAATGGACGTTGCTTAATTGGGAATTATAAAGATAATGTAATGGTATTCGAAACTCATAACTATGAAACAACTACAGATGAAGTGATGATAGATAATACATATAATTATTTGTACGATCAGGATGGTATTGAAGGATTTAAGAAGCTTTTTAACTCTACAAATGAATAGTTCAATGAAGAATACAGTTTCATGTATTCTTTTTTATAAAGCATTCTGTAATTATAACGCTAATAAAATTAAAGGAAACTCCGATATATTTTATAAAGGAGATGATTCTATGTTTGGTAAGATTCCAGGAGTAAATGCAAATGTAGTTAAGACATATAAGGCTACCCAAAAGTCTAATATTACTATGCATACAGATGAAATAGTAGTTAGTGAAACATATAAAAAACAAACAGAAGAATCATCTAGAATGAATGCGATTATGCATAAGTTACATTATGGTATGGAAGTATCCTATGATGATTATGTTTATGTATTAACTGTAGATAATGAGTTGGCTATATTAATTAAGGAATATCGAGAATTCCGTAGTCGTATTTCTAAAGAGTTTTTTAGTATGACAGAAGAACAAGCTATTATTTATTATAAAGACTTAAGAAAAAGATATAAAGCTAGTTGGTATGATGCTGAATGGAAAACGTATTATATGAAAGCAGTAGATAGTGTGTGGTATGAATATTTAAAAGTTAGGGAAAAAACACGTTTTACTTATCATGTGTAAGCTTTAAATTTGTTATTTTGTGGTAACTGTGTTATAGTTATGATATATGCATAAAAAAGGCTGGTTGAATTATGAAATTAGTAAAAATTGACAATCTAAAAGAAGGCATGATTTTAGCTCGTGATGTGTATTCAATTGATGGATTATCACAAATACTATTATTAAGAAAAGGATTAGCGATAACTGAAGATAATATTCCTCAGTTTTTTGAGCGTGGAATAACAGAAGTATTCATTCGTGATGGTAAGAATGATGATATTGCAGTTCAACCAATCCTTGACAAGAAAACTAGAGACAAAGCTCTTAAAGCTATTAAAGATGTATTTAGTAAGAATTCAATCAACTCTTTTACTATTGGTGAAAGAGAAATGCATAAATTAGAAGCAGTATCTGAAGAAATAGTTGAACAAGTACTAAGAAGTCCTAACTTACAAGTAAGTGTTAATGAACTTAAGAGCTATGATGAATATACATATCATCATTGTTTATCAGTATCTGTATTAAGTGTTGCGATTGCTGCAGGGTTACAATTAGATTACGAAAAGGTTAAGAAGGTTGGATTAGCAGGATTACTACATGATGTTGGTAAGACAATGGTAGGTATTGAATTAATCAATAAACCTGGTAAATTAACTGCTACTGAATATGAGGAAGTAAAAAAGCATACACTATATGGTGGTGAATATTTAAAGAGTCATAATTTAGTAGATTTCGATGTGTATAATGGTGTTTTGATGCATCATGAGAAATATGATGGTACTGGATATCCATTTGGATTGAAGGGAGAGAATATCCCATTATTTGGACGTATTATTGCGGTTGCTGATGTTTATGATGCACTTACAAGTAATCGTTCATATCGTCCTGCCAAAGAATCGTGGGAAGCCTATGAATTCTTATTAGGTGGCGCTGATACTCACTTTGATACAGAAATGGTTCATGCATTTGCTAAGAAGATTGCACCATATCCAATTGGTTCATTAGTAAAACTAAGTAATGGAGATGTAGGTGTAGTAACTAATGTCAATTCGGATTTCCCATTACGTCCTGAGGTAAGTAGTGTTATTGAAGGTAAGATTTATCGCTTATGGGAAGATAGTGATCAAAACAATATTACTGTTTTAGGTGACTTGAGAAAGTTCCAACGTGGTGTATTGTAGATATAGTTGGGGGTAATAAAATGGAAGTAAAGACTCACAGAATAGGTCAAAGTAGTGAAGACTATCTTGAAACTATTCTAGAACTAGAGAAAAAAGGTAAAGTAAGAAGCGTTGATATCGCTAGAATTATGAATGTTAGTAAACCTAGTGTAAATAAAGCTATGAATGTTTTAAAGGACATGAATTATATTACACAAGAGGATTATGGTGATGTGAGATTAACCGAGGAAGGCCGTAAGTTAGCTGAAAGTGTATTAGAACGCCATCGTTTACTAGCAGCTTTCTTTAAAGATGTATTAAAGGTTAGTGAAGAAACAGCTGACTTAGATGCTTGTAAGGTTGAACATGTAGTTAGCGAAGAAACACTAAGTAAAATCAAAGAGTTTATGAATAAGTAAAATAAAACCATAGTATTATCTATGGTTTTCGTGTCTTTATAGATGGTTGCATCATATAGTAATATAGGTGATATAGAATGACTGATTTAATTCTACTTATCTGTATTATGTTAATTGTAGGAGGGTGTTTAGGCAAGCTTATTTATTTATATACAGTCGATTCATGTTCAATATGCAAAGGTCAATGTGACAAATGTAGAAAATGAGGCATCGATTAATTAATAAGTCGATGCTTTTTAATTTATCTTGTAGTATAATATTACGTGTTAGGAGAATTAAGTATGGAAAGAGAAGAAATAAGAAAACGTATCGCTGAATTAAAGGCTGAAGGTAAGATTGTACCACCAATGTCTTTAATTAAAACACCAGAACAAATTGAAGCAATTAAGAAGAGTGCTGA
>JAFXJJ010000026.1 GCA_017532345.1 Erysipelotrichales bacterium | reverse complement strand
TATTATACTCCAAGATTGGTAAATAGAAAAGTATACATTTTCAATTGATTTTAAGATATTGTTGCGTTTAGTATTTGCTCACTTTTTAAAATCATGTATAATTGGTACGGGTGATTATAAATGAATTATCTTGATACATTAAATGAAGCACAACGTAGTGCAGTTACTACGTTAAATAAGTATGCAAGAGTAGTAGCTGGTGCAGGTAGTGGTAAGACACGTGTATTAATTACTAGAATTGCGTATATGATAGATGAACTTGGATATTTGGCGAATACAATATGTGCCATTACGTTTACGAATAAGGCTGCAAATGAAATGCGTAATCGTTTGATTGGGATGCTTGGTGATAATAGTAGTGGTGTGCACATCTCAACAATACACTCACTATGTGTAACTATTCTTCGTCAAGATATCAATGTACTTGGATATCCACGTAACTTTACGATTCTTGATAGTGATGATCAAAAAGCCATTTTGAAGGAAGCATATCCTAAATGTGATTTAGACCAGAAGGCTTATACATATGGTAGTATGCTTAATTATATTGGTGCTATGAAGGGAGAAAATATTACTCCTACTAAGGCATTAGAAATGGCGTATCATAATCCTATGGAGATTAAGAAAGCTAAGGTTTATGCGTATTATGTAGAGCGACAACAACAATTGTATGCATTAGATTTTGATGATTTACTACTTTGGACTGTACGATTATTTAGAGTTGATAGTGATAAACTAACGAAGTGGCAACGTCGCTTTAATCATATCTTAGTTGATGAGTTTCAAGATGTTGATAGAGTGCAATATGAATTAATTCGTCAATTGGCAGGTGACGGCAATGAAGTATATGTAGTAGGTGATCCTGATCAAACAATTTATACTTGGCGTGGTGCTGATGTGAATATTATTATGAATTTTGAATCTGATTTTAAAGGTGCAGAAACAATATATTTGAATCAAAATTATCGTTCTACTAAGAATATTCTTGATGGTGCTAACTCTTTAATTGATTTCAATAAGAATCGTTTAAAGAAGGATTTATATACAGCTGGTGAAAAAGGAGAAAAGATATATTTATATAATGCTGCTAGTGAAGATATTGAAGCTACCTTTGTAGTTGAGAAGCTAGTAGAACTACATAATAAAGGGTTAAGCTATCGTGATATGGCAGTATTATATCGTTCGAATTATATTTCGCGTAATCTTGAAAAGGTGCTTGCAAAGTATCATGTACCATATAAGATTTATGGAGGCTTACGTTTCTATGACCGTATGGAAATTAAGGATAGCTTATGTTATTTAAGATTACTTGTAAAAGGTGATGACTTGGCATTTAAGCGTGTCGTGAATTCCCCTAAGCGTGGTGTTGGTAATACAACAATGGAACTAATAGCGACACTTGCGGAAAGTGATGGTACTACTTATTTAGAGGCTGTACGTAATCATAGCGGTGAGTTAAAAGGTAAGGCTAAAACAGAGTTGTTGAAGCTTTTAGATAAGATTGATAGCTGGAAAGCTAAGCTAGGTCAAATGAGTATTGTGGACTTGCTAGATGTAGTGTTAGAGGATTCTGGTTATAAAAAGATGCTAACTGATATGAATGAACCTGAACGTATTGAGAATATCAAGGAACTTCAAAATGATATTATGTATTTTGAAAAGCACAATCCTGAATCATCACTAGATGAATATCTACAAACAATCGCATTAATCACTGATAAAGATGTATATGATGAAGGTGATTATGTATCATTAATGACGGTACATAGTGCTAAGGGCTTAGAGTTTGATACTGTGTTCGTGATTTCCTTATGCGAATCAGTATTCCCTAATGAAAGAAGTATGAATGAAGGAAATAATGGTATTGAAGAAGAACGTCGACTAGCGTATGTTGCCTTAACTAGAGCTAAGCGATTGTTATTTATCACTAGTTCACAAGGCTTCAGTTATGTATTAAATGCACCTAAAACTCCTTCACGCTTCATTAATGAAATTGACCAAGATGTAATTCAACAAATTGGTGTACAGAGTGAGAAGGTTAATTACTATGATGATTATCGTAATGGTAGAGAACCGATTGATTTAAGCGAAGGAAGCTGTGATTTTAAACGTAGTGATTTAGTACATCACAAGGTATTTGGTGATGGTGTAGTGCTAGGTGTAGAAGGTCAAATGATTAAGGTAGCCTTTGGAATGCCGCATGGTATTAAGACATTACTAGCATCACATCCAAGTATATCTAAGTTAGTTAATTAGGAAGGTATATACCTTCCTTTTAAAATGCGTAAAATATAGGAAAATAGTTATACTAATTAATAAGAATTAAAAGACAAATGTACGCAGATATGGTATAATAATCTACGTATGTATCAGTGAGGAAACGTTATGAATGAAAATAAAGAAGTCGCAAGAATTGAAGAATTAGTTGCTGTACTTGAAAAATACAACTATGAATATTATGTAAATAATGCTTCATCAGTAAGTGATGCGGAATACGATAATCTGATGCAGGAATTAATGGAGTTAGAAGCTAAATATCCTGAACATACACATCCTAACTCTCCAAGTAAGAAGGTTAATGGTGGTGTTCTTTCATCATTTTCTAAGATTACTCATAAACGTATGATGCTGTCACTTGGTAATGCCTACAATAAAGAAGATTTATTGGCATTTGATGAACGTGTGAAGTCAGAAGCAGGTACAAGTGATTTTGAATATATGGTGGAATTAAAGATTGATGGACTAGCAATGTCTGTGGAATACCAAAATGGTGAATTCCATCATGCTGTTACTAGAGGTGATGGTGAGGTTGGTGAAGATGTTTCTCACAATATCAGAACAATTCGCTCACTTCCTTTAAAGCTTAATGAAAATAGAGAGTTTGAGATTCGTGGTGAGGTTTATTTACCAAAGGCTGAATTTGAACGTATTAATAAACGTAGAGAAGAAAAAGGTGAAGAGTTATTCGCTAATCCACGTAATGCAGCAGCTGGAACAGTTCGACAGTTAGATAGTGCTGTAGCATATGAAAGACATCTAGATGCATTCTGGTATTATGTACCTGATGCATTGTCACTGGGATTTACGAAGCATTCAGAAACATTAGATTATTTAGATTCTTTAAATCTAAAAACTAATAAGCTACGCAAATTAGTAAGAAATATGGATGAAGTATGGGACTATATTGTTGAGATGACTGAAAAGCGTCCAACATTACCATATGAAATTGATGGTATGGTTATTAAGGTAGATGATTTACGCATCCAACAAATGCTAGGAGCAACAGCAAAGACACCTAAATGGGCTATTGCATATAAGTTCCCAGCAGAAGAAGTAGTTAGTAAAGTAAAGGATATTTTCTTAAGTGTTGGTAGAACAGGAAAGGTTACACCGAACTGTGAAATGGAAACAGTGCGTATTGCTGGTACTAAGGTAGGCTTTGCACAGTTACATAATGCTGACTACATAAGAGATAAAGATATTCGTATTGGTGATAGTATTGTAGTACGTAAGGCAGGCGATATTATTCCTGAGGTAGTACGTGCATTACCAGAAAGAAGAGATGGTACACAAGTACCATATGAATTCCCTAAGCGTTGTCCAGTATGTGGTGGTCCACTTGAACGTTTTGAGGGAGAAAGTGATACATATTGTATCAATATTGAATGTAAAGCTAGAATTGTTGAAGCATTAATTCACTTTGCATCTAGAGATGCTTTAAATATTGATTGATTAGGTGATAAGAAGGTTGAGTATTTATATGAAAAAGGATTCTTAGAACGTATTGAAGATATTTATACATTAAAGGAACATGCATTAGAATTAATGAGTCATGATGGTTTTGGCGATAAGAGTGTTTCTAAGTTATTTGATGCGATTGAAGATAGTAAGCATCAAGAATTAGATAAATTGATTTATGCCTTAGGTATTCGTCATGTAGGTGAGAAAGCATCAAGAATCCTTGCAGAGTATTACTTACATTTAGATAATCTAATGGCTACAGATGTTGAGACACTTAGAGGTATAAAAGATATTGGTGAAATCATTGCGAAGTCTGTAGTAGATTTCTTTGCATTAGATTCTACTAAGCAATTAGTTGAATACTTACGTAGTCAAGGAGTTAACTTTGATCAGCATGTAAGTGCGAAAGTAACTAGTATTTTTACTGATAAGAACATCGTATTAACTGGTACACTTCCTACATTATCGAGAAAAGAAGCTACAGCCTTACTTGTAAAGTATGGGGCAAATGTTGTAAGTAGTGTTTCTAAGAAAACAGACTATGTATTAGCTGGTGAAGAGGCAGGAAGTAAGCTAGATAAGGCTCAAGCACTTGGAATCACCATTCTAAGTGAAGAAGATGTGTTACGTGAGGTAGCTAAATATGAAGATTAGAAGACTGCTTATATGTCTTCTGATAATGATGTTAGTTGGTTGTTCGAAGGAAACAGATGATGGTGTTAAGACAACAGTCATTTCTAAAGCTGATTCATCAAGCTATGATGTAATTGTGCCGATTGATATGAATGAAAGTCGTGAGTACCATGAACAGCATCAGAATTCCGATGAGGATTTCAAAAATCTAGGTAATCGATTAATGGAGCTTTCTAAAGAATATTTTCCTACATCTAGTTATGTGATGGGAGAAGGTAAAGTAATCACATATGATGATTTAATGCTTTTAATTAAACGTGAAAGTGAAGCCAATGAGATTGGCTTAAATCCTAATCGTAATGAAGAAATTCCATCAGGTTCTGATAATGTGAAGATTGTTAATCCGATTTTGGTAAGTGATGTTATCGAGCAGGATTATTATAAGAAGGTAGATGGTGAATACGTACTTGCAGGTATGTCAGTAGCTGTATTCATGGATCCATTCCAGATAGCATCTACTGGTTCAACAACTTATACTACGACATTGTCGGATGATATTATGTTTGAATATGGTTCTACAATGGCTAGAAAATTAGAAAGATATTTACGTACTAAAGATGAATCAAAACGTATACCTATTCTAATTACGCTATATGTCAAAGGAGAGATTGGTTCATATTTACCAGGATATATGTTAGGTAAAGCATATTTTGTGGATCGTTCACCATCGTTTGAGCGATTAAATGAAACTTGGGCACTACTTCCTAGCAGTACTGCTCAGAACTTAGATTTAGAAAACTATAACCAGTTTGCGAACTTCAAATCAGCATTATCTACATTCATTGTTGATGATGTTGGTATTGTTGGAATTGGTTATTATGAAAATCAGGTCTTGCAAGAATTAAATATTACTGTAAAATATTCACCGAAGACATATGTTGAATATATGACGATTGTAAACTACTGCTCACAGTTACTTAATAACTTTGTGAATGATACATTTGATATTACAGTAGAATTTGAGAATCAATCGGAAACCACAGCAATTGTTTTAAAGAATAGCGGAAATAAAGACATACAAATTGTATATTTGAATTAAGGGAGGACATGTAATGAAACTAGATTATCGTAAACTCGCTAATCAATTAATGTTTGATTTAAGCGATGAAGAAGTCAAAGAACTTGACAAAGAATTCGATACACTTCTAAAACAAATTGAACTACTAGATACTATTAATACTGACGGTGTAGAACCAATGGTATATCCATTTGAAGCACCAACAGTATTCTTAAGAGAAGATGAAGTTGACAATGTACTTCAACAAGCAGATGTATTAAAGAACGTTAAGAAAGAACGTGCTGGACATATTCTAGTACCAAAGGTGGTGAAGTAGTATGAATTTTGAAGGATATAAATTAGAAATTGAAAAAAGCTCACGTAAAGAAGTATGTGAGAAGGCATTAGAAAAAGCTAAGGCTGTACAACCTGCTTTAAATGCAATGGTTACATTTGTTGATTATGATGATTCATATTTAGAAGAGGCTGATAAGGATAGCTATTTATATGGATTACCTATCGTATTAAAGGATAACGTAAACACAAAGGGGATTCGTACTACAGCTAGTTCTAGAATTCTAGATAACTATATTCCTGTATATGATGCTCATATATGGACTAAGTTAAAAAAGGCTGGTGCTATCTTAATTGGTAAGGCATCTTTAGATGAATTAGCAATGGGAGGAACTAATAGAACAGCGTATACTGGACCAGTACATAATCCTTATGATACTTCACGTATCTCTGGTGGTTCTAGTGGTGGTAGTGCAGTATTAGTTGCAAGTAATGTAGTACCATTTGCGATTGGTAGTGATACTGGAGATTCTATTCGTAAACCAGCTAGTTACAATGGTATTGTAGGAGTAAAACCAACATATGGACGTATTTCAAGATATGGTATTATTCCTTATGCTTCATCATTAGATCATGTAGGTTATTTTACTAGATGTATTGATGATGCTGCAAAGGCATTATTTGTATTAGCAGGTAGGGATGATCGTGATATGACATCTTCTTATGAGGAAGTACCTGATTACTTTAAGAATTTAAATGGTGATTTAAAGGGTAAACGTATTGCGGTATTAAAGAATGTTAGTGATGCTGTTTCTAATGAAACAATCAATAAACAATTTAATGCATTATTAGAGAAAATGAAAGCAGCAGGAGCAATTATTGATGAAGTAGAATTAGATGACAAACTAGTTCGTACAATGTTACCAGCATATCATATTATTGCGAATGCTGAAGCTACTGCTAACCACTCTAACTTAGATGGTATTCGCTTTGGTATGCAAGAAGATGGCGATACTATGGAAGAAGTAATGATGAATACTCGTACTAAAGGATTTGGTAAGTTACTACGTCAACGTTTTGTAATCGGTAGCTATTGTTTAGCAGTTGATAATCAAGAAAAAGTATTCCGTAAAGCACAAAAGGTACGTCGTTTAATCGTTGATGAATATGCGAAGTTCTTTAATGAACATGATTGTGTTATTGCACTTGCTTCAGGAATGAGTGCACCATTAATGGAAACAACAGCAGATGAAGATAAATTATCTGATGAATACTTAGTAGCTGAAAACCATATGGTTATTAATAACTTTACTGGTTATCCTTCTATGACTATGCCTTTAGGTATGACTGATGAAAATATGCCTATTGGTATTAATATCTCTACTAAGCCATTTACTGAACAATTATTATTCAATATTGGTAAAGGTATTGAAGATATTACAGGATTAGCTGATATGTATAAGGAGGTAGCTTAAGATGGAATACGAAACAGTCATTGGTATTGAAATACACTGTGAATTAAAAACAAATACAAAGATGTTCTCAAGTGCTCCTGTATCATTTGCGAAGAAAGCTAATACTAATACAAATGAAATTGATTTAGGACATCCAGGTACATTACCTTGCGTAAATAAAGAAGCTGTTCGTATGGCATTACGTGCATGTACGGCTTTACAAATGGATATTGAACCATTAGTACGTTTTGACCGTAAAAACTACTATTATAGTGATTTACCAAAAGGTTTCCAAATTACTCAACAATTCCATCCAATTGGTGAGCATGGTAAGATTGTGATTGATGTTGATGGAGAAAAGAAAGAAATTGGTATCACTCGTTTACATATGGAAGAAGATACAGCTAAGCAATTCCATTATGATTTTGGAACAATGTTAGACTTCAACCGTGCTGGTACACCATTAGTAGAAATTGTATCTGAACCAGATATGCGTAGTGGTAAAGAAGCAGCTGCTTATGTTGAGAAATTACGTTCTATTCTTTATTACTTAGATGTAAGTGATGTAAAGATGGAAGAAGGTTCTATGCGTTGTGATGTAAACGTATCTGTACGTCCAAAAGGTTCTGATAAGTTTGGTACAAAAACTGAAATCAAGAACTTAAACTCTATTAGTAACGTACAAAAAGCAATTGAATATGAAACAGAACGTCAAATTCAAGCAATTGAAAGTGGCGAAGGTGTAAAACAAGAAACACGTCGTTTTGATGAAGCTAAGAAGATTACAGTAGCTATGCGTTCTAAAGAAGGAGCTGTTGACTACAAATTCTTCCCAGAACCAAACATTGCTCCTATTATGTTATCTGAAGAATTTATTAAAGGTGTTCAAGATAATATGCCTGAATTACCAGATGAAATTTTAGACCGTTTAGTTAATACATATGGCTTAACAACAACAGAAGCTAATATTTTAGTATCTACTAAAGAAATGGTTCGTTATTTTACTGATGTAATGAAATATACAAATAATGCTAAGTTAGCTTGTAACTGGGTATTAGTAGATATTAGTGCTGTATTAAATAAAGAAAACAAGACATTTGATGAATGTCCTGTATCTCCTAAGGCATTAGGTGATTTAATCGCAATGATTGAAGCTAAGACAATCTCAAATAAACAAGCTCGTGAAGTATTTGAAGCTGTTCTTACAGGTGCTGATCCTAAGCAATATGTAGAAGAACATAACTTAGCTCAAAATAGTGATAGTGATGCGTTAATGAAGCTAGTTGAAGAAGTATTAAATGAAAATCCTCAATCAATTGAAGACTTTAAGGCTGGTAAAGATCGTGCTGCGAAGTTCTTAGTTGGCCAAATTATGAAGAAATCAAAAGGTACTGCTAACCCTCAAATGGCTAATGAATTATTAATGCAAGAAATTGTAAAGAGATAAAATAAGTAAAGGCGACTGAGTTAATCGGTCGCCTTATTTAGTTATATTAAGATATGTAAGTTGTGTTTCTGTTAGATTTAAGATAATTGGAAGATATTCATTTACACCATAGTCCTTAGTTCCTATCATATATAGTGATCGATATATCAGATTTAATGTATTAGTGGTAATTGGAATTATAGTGTTGTACTTAAAGATTAGACTAGCTAGTTTTTGTAGACTAAATAATATTGTAAATTTAAGATTACGATTTTCTTGAGAATCATTATTTAATTCGTTCATATCATAATCTTCATTTCTTCCACAGGAGGCCATACATTCAAAGCAGTTTGGAATTAAACGACGTTTTTCATTTTCAATATCCTTTAATACCGAGTTTAGTTCGCCTTCAGTAGTGTTTAAATCAAATGTAGATAATACTAGTCTTTAATAAGTAATTCATTTGTTTGTGGTGTTATTAAGGATTCATTACCTTCAGTAGCTCTAACAAGTCCAATTAATGAACCAATTAGTTTATTTTGTAGCTTAGTTATTGTATCCATATAATGCTCCTAGTCTAGGATTCTTCCATCTGTTGATATTGTCACTACATTCCAAGGAATGAATTTACCACTAGCTTGTAGTGAACGCTTAACAGCATTTTCAATTCCACCACAGCAAGGTACTTCCATACGTACAACAGTTACACTTCTGATGTTGTTAGTGGCGATGATTTGTGTTAGCTTTTCACTATAATCGACAGCATCAAGCTTTGGACATCCAACTAATGTTACGCGATTACGCATGAAATCATTATGGAAATTGCCATAGGCATAAGCTGTACAATCAGCTGCAATTAATAGATTAGCATTATCAAAGTATGGCGCATTAATTGGTACTAACTTAATTTGTACAGGCCATTGTGCTATTTTACTAGTAACTACTGTTTCATTACTACATGCACATGGTTCATGAGTAATTGTTTTTGATTGTTCACCTGGACACCCACAAGGTAAGCTACCTTCCTTTTGCTTCTTGGCGGCAAGTACTGCAGCTTCATCATAAGCTGGTGCTTCACGTTCTTCAAATGAAATCGCATTTGTAGGACAAGCAGGTAAACAATCACCTAATCCATCACAATAGTTCTCACGCATGAGCTTAGCCTTACCATCAATCATATCAATTGCACCTTCATGGCATGCTGTTACACATAATCCACAACCAATACATTTCTCTTCATTAATTTTTATAATCTTACGTATCATCTTAAATACCTCCTTGATACTACAGATGTATTCTAGTATAATTATACAGTATTGTATGTTGAAAATTCAACGAAGGAAGAAAATATGAAGAAATATTTTGGTATTTTAAGAGAGTGTTCATTGTTTAGTGGTATCGATGATTCAAATATTATTCCTATGCTTGGCTGTTTAGGAGCATCGCTTAGACGCTTTGAAAAGAAAGAGGTAATTCTATCAGTTGGCTCACCGGCGAATTATATTGGTATTGTACTTACTGGCAGTGTACAGATTATACAAATAGATTATTTTGGTAATCGTAGTATTGTTGCTAGTATATTACCTTCGGAATTATTTGGTGAAACCTTTGCGTGCTCAAGTGCAGGTGTAATGTCAGTAGATGTGATAGCTAATGAAGCGTGTGATATTATGTTTATTGATTGTCAGAAGGTGTTGAAATCATGCAGTAATGCTTGTTCATTTCACCAACAAATTATCTTTAATTTAATGCATATTCTAGCTAATAAAAACTTAATCTTTCATACTAAGATTGATATTATCTCAAAACGTACAACAAGAGAAAAGCTAATGGCGTATTTATTAATGGAAGCTCAAAAGCATAACAGCAATAGTTTTGAGATACCTTATAATCGTCAAGAGTTAGCAGATTACTTAGGAGTCGATCGTAGTGGGTTATCAACTGAGCTTGGTAAGCTAGAAAAAGAGAGAAAACTAGTATATAAGCGTAATCATTTTGAGTTATTATTAGAAAATATTGATAAATGACATTTATAATGTGATAAGTTGCTTATTTTTAAAGATAAGTTTTAGTTTTCAATTTATTAGAAATACTATATAATAGAAGATGTTAGGAGGTTATGTTATGCCTACAAAAGAAACGTATAGTAAAGCTAAACGAATCGAAGATGAAGAAGTAGTGGTTCGTAAGAAAAGCTCTACAAGTACAACTAAGAAAAGAAAGAGAAAGAAGAAAAAGAAACATAGTTATTTCTTATGGGTGGCTTTAGTTATAGCGCTTATCCCATGTATAGCCGTTGTTTATATATTAATTAGTGCTATGTCTGATACAGGGAAGCCAATTAATGGTGATCGTTTCGCTAATGACTTAAATCCAGCTATTACTGAAACTATGCAAACAACAATCCTTAATGATATTAAAGGTATTGAAGGTGTAGAAGATGCGAAGTTAACTTTGACAACAGCTACATTACGTGTTGTTGTTGATATGTATGACGATAAGACTAAGGAAGATGCATTAGCAATTGGCCAAAGTGCAGTAGATATCATTAATGCACATGCACCTATATCTACATACTTTACTAGTTATGGTGTTAGTAAAATGTATGATTTTGAAATCAATGTTTATGATGAGTTATCGTCAGATATTAAACCAGAAGTGAATGTAATCTTCACAAAGAATGCATCGCATGAAACAGTAGTGCATCAAGTTCTAACTGAACCTAAGAATCCTGAAAAGGTTGCTGAGATTGAGGCTAAACGTGAAGCTGCAAAGGCTGAAGCAGAAGCAGCTAAAGGTGAAGGAACAGAAGAAACTCCTAAAGAGTAAACAAAAGGGCAATTGCCCTTTTCGTGTTTATAAAGTAAAATAAATGTATGTGGAGGTACAAATATGCTTAATAAGAATGAGATTATTCAAGAAACAATCATAGATATCACAAATGAAGGGTACGGAGTGCTTAAGCATGATGGTTTTCCAGTATTTGTACCTTATACAGTGATTAATGAAGAAGTAGAAATAAAAGTTATTAAGGTAGCTAAGTCCTATGCAGTAGGAAGAGTAGAGCGTATTTTAAAGGATGTTGATACGCGTATTGAACCTAAGTGTCCAGTATATAAGAAGTGCGGTGGCTGCTCTTTACAACATATGACTTATGATGAAGAATTAAATATTAAACAAAACTATGCATTAGAAACATTAAAACGTATTGGTAAGGTTAATCTTGATGAAGTAGAAGTACGTGAAATAGCTGGTAGTGATAAGGTGTATCATTATCGAAATAAAGCTGAATATCCTATTCAAAAAGATGAAGATGGTAAGTGTCGTATTGGTTTT
>JAFXJJ010000025.1 GCA_017532345.1 Erysipelotrichales bacterium | reverse complement strand
CAAAGCTTTGGTTTCGCATCTTCATTCTTCCACATAACTGGATAATTATCATATACCTTTTGAAGCTCTGCATCATCAATCACATAAACCTTTGCACCTTCACTAATTAATGATTCACCAAGTTCTTTAGCTTCTGGTGTAAGATTATCAATATGGTATAGTCCTACCGCACCATTAGAAGCAGTAGCAGCACCGAAATCTTTTAAGTATGTACAAGTAGCATCATCTAATTCAGTACCTAACCATTTATCTAATCCCTTAATATATGGTACATCTTCCATAACCTTCATACCAATAGCTGAACCTAATAATTGAGCTTCTGGTTTCTTAGTAGTCTTAATTTCAATAACCCAAGTAGCTTTACGTCCTTCATCAGTTACTAAACCGAAATATGGTACATAACCTACTACTGATTGCATAATATCGATAATACCAGAGTTACGATTACATCTAGCCCCTAATACAGAGTTAGCATATACTACAGCTGATGATTCAGCCCAGCTTAATACATCACCTTTTTTAGGTTTATTACCTACTTCATCCATGTAACAAGTACATGTAAATGCATCTTTATCCATTAAACCAAGCTTATTTAATTGACCTTCATAGAAATCTTGTCTAGAATACATAAAGTTTTTAAAGATTATATCTTGTAAGAAATTCTTTGGTACATTAGGATCACATGGTCTAGGGTCTACCGAGAACTTTTGTGTAGAAATTGCACCATCTTTAATAAGCTTATCCATTAAATCATATACAGGACCTAATGCTTTTAAACCGAAAGAAGTAACTAAATGTGTATAGTCACTAGTAATTGGAACTAGTTTTTCCGCATTGAATAACTCACCATAACGTACAACTGATTCCAAGACTTTGGCCATTGTTTCGCCTTTAGAGCCATTTAATATAGCCTTTTGTTCATCATTTAATATCATATATATTCTCCTATAATTTCATACCGATATCCCAAGCACCCCAAATTACTGTACGAAGACTACCAACCTTATTAGCATCTCCAATTACATGTACATGTTTGCTCTTCGCAAATGCTGGAGCTGGAACATAACCTACTGAAACAACAGTTGTATCAGCTTTTAATTCTTTTACTGTGCCATCCTTTTCAGCAATCACTACACTACCATCTTTAATCTCTTTTACACTAGCTTCTAAATATGTAGGAACTTTATTTGAGATAAAGAAATCACGTAAGTAGCTAGCATTTGGTAAAGGTACTTTATCAGATACAATTAAGTCATGCTTAGCTTCTACAATTACTGGTTTCTTACCATGTAAATATAAATCATAAGCAATCTCACAACCAGTTAATCCTCCACCAATAATCACTACATTTTCACCTACAGTACTTTGATCTCCTAGTAAGAAATCAACAGCTTCTACTGCTTTCTCAATACCCTTTACAGGAATCTTACGAGCTTTCGCACCTGTAGCTACAATTACTTCATCAGCATGTAGTTCTTCAATATTTTTCACTTCTGTATTTAAGTGAATATCAATTGGATACTTTTGGATTTCTCTTTCGTACCAAGCAATTAGCATTCTATCATGTTCTTTATATGATGGAGCTGCGGCAGCAATGAAGATACCACCTAAACGATCTGACTTTTCATATAAAGATACTTTATGTCCACGTTTAGCTAATAAGATTGCAGCTTCCATACCACCGATACCACCACCGATAACGGCAATATTCTTAACTTGCTTAGCAGGCTTAATTTGATACTTATTTGATTGCATAACACGTGGGTCTAGTGCACAACGTGCGATATGACTTACATCTGGAAGCGATTGTTGGTTAGCCACTCCCTTGTATTTTGCCATGTTGAAGCACGCATTGTGACAACAAATACATGGACGAATATCTTCAATACGTCCTTCAAGTAATTTTGTAACCCACTCAGAATCTGCTAAGAATTGACGAGCTACACCCATACCATCAATAAGACCTTCTTCAATGGCTTTTGCGCCTGTTTCTGGTTCCATACGCCCTGCACATACAACAGGAATATCAACAAATTTCTTAATGTGTGCTACATCATCTAAATTACAGTTTTCAGGCATATACATAGGTGGATGACTCCAATACCAAGAGTCATATGTACCATTATCTGCATTAAGCATATCATAGCCTGCATCTTGTAAGTATTTCGCAGCCTTTTCTGATTCTTCCATATCACGTCCAAATTCTTCAAACTCTTCACCAGGTACAGCCCCTTCACAGAATCCCTTCATTTTAGATGTTACAGAATAACGAAGTGAAACTGGGAAATCTTCACCACAAGTTGCCTTAATAGCTTTCACAATTTCCACTGGGAAACGATAGCGATTTTCAAAAGAGCCGCCATATTCATCAGTACGTTTGTTTGTACATTCCATAGTAAATTGGTCTAATAAATAACCTTCATGGACTGCATGTACTTCAACTCCATCAACACCTGCATCCATACACAATTTCGCAGTCTTCGCAAAGGCATCAATAATTTCTTGAATTTCCTTTTTGGTAAGAGCACGTGTAGTCATGTTTTCAGCCCAACGAGATGGTAATTCACTTGGTGCTGCACTTTCATATGGTAAGTCAATAATTGGTTTAATTAAAGTACTAATAACCTTTGATTTAGCTAGTGGAACAAGTGGTGATGTAATCGCCCAAGAACGTCCCATACCAGCTGTAATTTGAATAAATAGCTTAGCCCCTGTTTTATGAATTTCCTTCATAAACTCTTTTAACTCTAAAAACATTTTCTCATTTTCATATAGCCATTGTCCCCAATATGTACTCTTAATTGGAGCAATACCTGTAATGATTAATCCAACATTATTATTTGCTTTTTCAATAAAGAACTTAGCAGCTTCCTTATCGAAATGGTTGCCTGTTAATTCCATCCAACCAAAAAGCGAAGTTCCACCCATTGGACATAACACGATACGATTCTTAATTTCACAATCACGAATCTTCCATGGCGTAAACAACGCTTGGTATTTTTCATCTACCTTATTCATGCTTTTTCCTCCCTAAACATTTTCTTTACCACTATAATACTATACAAAAACACACTAATCAATGAATATGTGAAAATGTTGTCAAATGATATGTAAAAAAGAAAATCACCTAGCTATTGCTAAGTGATTCTATTAATCATCAATACGTTTTATATATTGGAATCCAATACATCCTACTCCTGTATGAACACCTACAACCGAGCAAATTTGTTCGAATAAGATTTCATTATTAGGAAATGCTTCCTTCATCATATCATATCCAAGCTTACCCATTTCTTCATCATAGATATGTCCACACATTATGATATACGATTCATCAATATGTTTTTCTTGCATTGATTCAATACAACGAGCTACTGCTTTCTTCATTGTACGAACCTTATCAAGATTATCAATTCTACCAGCTGTTGTTTTATCTAAGTGTAGCACTGGCTTAATCTTTAATAAACCACCTAGTAATGCCACAGCATTAGTGATTCTTCCACCTCTTGCAAGATGATTTAAATCATTAGGGATAATCATGGTATCACTTAAATCAGCAGCACCTTGTAGAATTCTTTTTACTTCATCAACACTCATTCCCTTATCAAACAATTCTTTAGCTTTAATTGCCAAATAACGTTCAATATAGAATGTTGAGTAACAATCTAAATAATCAAATGGTATTTCTAATTGGTTTGCTACCATCTGCATAGTTCCAATTGTTCCTGATAAGCCAAGACATATAGGAACGGCGAATATCATATCATATTCCTTCTTTAATTCACTGAATAATTCTTCGATAATCCCCACTGGTGGTAATGAAGTCTTCACGTCCTTTTCTAAAGCAACCTGTTCATAAACTTCATTAATACCTATTGTCTCACCCTCAAGTTCAGTTTTCCCCTCTATTGTAACTTGTAAAGGTACAACATAAATTCCTAACCTCTCTGCTTCACTCTTATCTAGTCTACTACCACTAGATGTCACAACTGCAACTTTCATTCTCACACCTTCTTTATTTTAAAATGTATTGTATGGCAACACAACCAGGTCCACCTTGTGTAATCATTGCAGGAGATAATTTAATAATCTCATACTCTGTATTAGGGAATAAGGTTTTAACCTTCTCCTCTACAATATCACACTTATCTTGCACATTTGCGTGAGAAATGTAGATTTTATATTTTTCATCTACACCTTTAGCAGTTAATACTTCTAAAATCTTATCAACACCGCGTGCGAATGTTCTTGATACATGGAACTTATCAAGACGTCTACCATCTTCTGTTTGAGTAACAATAGGATTAATCTTTAATAAACCACCCATTGTTGCAGCTAATGGTGTCATTCTTCCTCCACGTTTTAAGAAATCAAAATCTGAAGGCATTAAGAATGATTGACATTTACTAACTGATTCTTCTAATGCTTCAAGAATTTCTGTAGCACTCTTACCTTCATTTGCAAGCTTAGCTGCCTTTTCAGTTAAATACTTTTGTGGCCCACATAATGTACGGCAGTTCCATACATGAATATGTTCGCTATTTTCAATTGTATTTTGCACTGATAATGCACTTTGATATGTACCTGATAATCCATCAGCCATACAAATATACACTGTTTCCTCTGATGTTTCCATAGCTTCTTGCACTAAACCAATAGCTGGTTGTGAAGAAGTAGGAAGATGTTTATTTCTAATTTCCTCAATTAACTTTTCTGATGTAAGAGTTTCTAAGTCTTCATAAGAAGCATTATTTACTGTAACTTGTAGTGGTAATACTTTTACACCAATAGCTTCTCCCTCTACTCTAGACATCATACAACTTGAATCTGTAATTATTTTCACCATATTTTTACCTCATTATCCATCTAGTATTAATTACTAAGTACCTATAATAATACTATCGTATATCTCATCTTTTTTCAATAATTATTACTATTTATACTTAATAAGTATTCCTTTCCTTTATTAGTATAGTTTAAGATTATTAAAGTAATGTTAATAAAGAGTAATTTTATTACTTTTTTATTTAAGCTATTCATCATTGATAATCCTTTTTGAAATTGATACAATTATCTCGGTGATATACATGCAAAGAATTAAAGAAGAATTCTGTAATCAAATAGATATTGAAAAGAGTAAGTTTATTACGTATGTAAACCGTTGTTTTTCTGATGTAGAAGCAAAGGAATACGTTATGAAAATAAAGAAGATGCACCCTGATGCAACCCATCATTGTTACGCTTTTGTAGTGGGTGAGAACCATGAAATTGCTCGTTCTAATGATGATGGTGAGCCTAGCGGTACTGCTGGTATGCCTATTCTTGAAGCACTACGATTATCTGGTGTACATGATGTTGTGTGTGTCGTAGTACGTTATTTTGGTGGTATTAAACTAGGAGCAGGAGGACTAGTACGTGCCTATAGTACTAGTGCATCAGAGGCTTTAAAGAATGCCAAGCATGTAGAACTAGTTACTATGAATTCTTATTCATTGACATTTTCCTATGATTATATTAGACCATTAGATTATTTATTAGAAAGTAAAAATGCCATAATCACTAATAAGGATTACGACATTTCAGTAACATATACATTCTTTACAGATTACCCTGATATCGCCAAAGATATCCAGGAATTAAGTAGTGGTACATTAACACTTAATGATTTAGGACCAACCATCTTAGAGAAAGAACTATAATCTCCACATTTCACTAAATGAATAGAATGGGATCTTATCAGCATTCTCTTTCGCTACTGTACGTTGTTCTTTAATATCATTATTATGAACAGCCATTAGTATTGACTTATTCATCATATATTGCACATATGCAACCTTCTTAATCAAGAACCATTGAATAATGATTTCCTTCATGGCATCAACCTTTTCTTGATCACGTTTACCGTCAAGCTTAGCCTTGACGTTTTCTTTTAGACTATTCGCATAATCCATACAAATAGTAAATAACTCATCATAATTAGCATATTGCTTTTGGTCTAATTTACGTTGAATAGCACCTGTTTTAAAATCGGTAGTAAATAAACTCTTGGTTGCTTCTACTAATTCTGAGTAGTTACAAGAAATCAATTCATTTCTAGCCATATCAAAAATACTATTAGGCTCACTCATGCAGTAATATAATCCCTTACCATAAATATAACCTTCCTTAGTATCATCACACGCAATAATAGCACGATCTCCATCATTGACATTCTTACCATAAAGTACAAATTCATAGTAAATAGCTTTCTCAGCATTCTTAAAAGCATCCTTATAACGAATAATACGATTCGTAATAACATCACTCTTAATATCTAAACGAAGTCCTACAATAACCTTCATGCTTTCATTAATCGCTAGAATTTGCTCGAATAACTCACGATGAGGTGTATTGTCCCCATGGACTGCTAGATAATCCTCTAAATAGCCATTGAAATCACAACAACCATCTTCTTTCCATGTTTTTAGTGAACTTAAACTTGCATAAATAGACATAACCTCACCTCAATCTACTATTATCTATTTAATATATTATGCAACGTTTTAGTGTGAATTTACAAGTAATATACCCAAAAAGTTAATTAAGACTAGAAATATCCAGCATAAATATAAAACGAACTAATGCTTATAAACATTAGTTCGTTTAGTATTACTCTTCTGATTTTGTTTCTTCTGCTGTAGTTTCAGTGCTTTCAGTAACTTCAGAAGTTACTTCTTCAGCCTTTGCTTCTTCAATAACTACTTCTTCTACAGGTTCAACAGCTTCAGTTGTTTCAGTAGGAGCTTCCTTAACTGGTTCTGCTGTAGTATCTTCTGCCTTTTCAACTGGTTTTACTTCAGGAAGCTTACCAGTCTTATCTAAAGACTCAATTTCTTCTGCAGTTAATGTTTCTTTTTCAATTAACACATTCGCAATTAAATCTACTAAATCTTTATTTTCAGTTAAGATACGTTTAGCTTCAGCATAACATTCATCAATAATACGTCTAATCGCATTATCAATTTCACCAGCTGTTTCATTACCGTAGTTTTGTGAACCACTAGTGTAGTCACGACCTAAGAAGACACTACCATTACCATGGTCATATTGAATAGTACCAAGCTCACTCATACCATAGCTCATAACCATAGCACGTGCAATCTTAGTAGCTTCTTGGATATCATTACTTGCACCAGTAGAGATTTCATTGAATTCAATTTCTTCTGCTACACGACCACCTAAATAACCAGTAATTTGAGCTAATAAATCACTCTTAGTTAATAAGAAACGATCATTCTTTGGTGTCATTAATGTATAACCACCAGCTTGTCCACGAGGGATAATAGTAACCTTTTGGACAATCTTCGCAGCTTCAAGCTTTAACCCAATAACAGCATGTCCTGTTTCATGGTAAGCAACTAAGCGTTTTTCTTCATCAGTATACTTCTTAGATTTCTTAGCTGGACCACCCATGCAACGGTCGATTGCTTCATCAACATCTTCCATTTCGATAATATCTTTATTACCACGTACAGCAAGAATAGCCGCTTCATTTAATACGTTTTCTAAATCAGCACCGCTAAAGCCTGGTGTACGTTGTGCAATACTATCAAGTGAAATATCATCAGCTAATTTCTTATTTCTTGCATGTACCTTTAAGATTGCTTCACGTCCCTTACGATCTGGTAAGTTTACAGTGATTTGACGGTCAAATCTACCTGGACGTAATAACGCAGGGTCTAATACGTCTGGACGGTTAGTTGCAGCGATTACAACGATACCTGAGTTATCACCCATACCATCCATTTCAACTAACATTTGGTTAAGTGTTTGTTCACGTTCATCGTGTCCACCACCTAAACCAGCACCTCTTTGACGACCTACAGCATCAATTTCATCAATAAAAACCATACATGGTGCAGTTTGTTGCGCACGTTTAAACATATCACGAACACGGCTAGCACCAACACCGACAAACATTTCAACGAAATCTGAACCTGAGATTGAATAGAAAGGTACATCTGCTTCACCAGCAACAGCTTTAGCTAATAATGTCTTACCTGTTCCTGGAGGACCTACCATTAAGATACCCTTAGGAATACGGGCACCCATCTTAGAGAATTTCTTAGGAGCTCTTAAATATTCAATAAGCTCAGCCATTTCTTCTTTTTCTTCATCACAGCCAGCTACATCATCAAAGCGTACGCGAATATCGCCTTCAAGTCTAGCTCTAGACTTACCAAACTCAAATGCCTTATTGTTTGATCCACCATTCATTTTTGTGATGAACACAAACGCTAATACGCCTAACATAATATAAGGTACAACACCTACAATCACTGACAAGAATGGATTTTCTTGATGAGGATTAATCGTATTAACGTATTCTATTTTTCTAGTTTCTAAGCGTTCCATTACATGATTCATAATTTCATCTGTATTAGGAATCGAAACTTGGAAAGCCACCTTTTCTTCCCCCTCTGTATACATCCCACTTACAACTACTACAGTTGAATCGGGCGATACAGTTACATTACTCATTGCGATACTTTCATCTGCTAACACTTCCATGAATTCATTGTATCCTAATACTTCCGTAGTACTAGAACCATTCATAAAGAAGATTGTTGAAACGGCGAATAAAATGATTAAGTACGGTGCAATGATTCGAATCATCCCAGATAACCCTTTATTTGACTTCATTACATCTAACTCCTTTCAAAACTATTGATATAATTCTTCTTTTAATACCCCAATATATGGTAAATTACGGTATTTTTCATTAAAGTCCAACCCAAATCCAATTACGAATTCATTAGGACAGTTGAAACCTACATAGTCTACATCAATATCTACTACACGTCTTTCAGGCTTATCAAGTAATGTGCAAATACGTACTTCCTTAGCACCTTTGTATAGTAATAAATTTGAAATACTATGTAGTGTTCTACCAGTATCTACAATATCCTCAACAATTAATATATTTACATCCTTAACTGCTCTATCTAAATCCTTAATAACATGAACTTCACCTACTGATTCTGTACCATCATAACTAGATACATCCATGAAATCCAATTCAACTGGTAAATCAATATACTTCATCAATTCACTTAAAAAAGGAATAGACCCTTTAAGCAATGCTACTAGTAATGGAACCTCTCCTCTAGCTGCATAATCCTCTGTTATTTGTTTCCCTAATGCTTTACATTTTTCAGTTATATCCTCAGCTGAAAAAAGAACTTTCTTTACATCTTGTTGTAACATAAAACTGTCCTCCATAACCATAGCAACTTTATTTTACCACAAACAAGTTAGGTTTGTTAGTAAAATGTTTAATATTGGCACCTAAATCACACACAAAAATGACTTCTCCCCTACAATTTTCAACAATTGGCCATCTTTGACGTACTTCATACACTATTTTTTGACTTACTAAGTGTTGTTTAATATTACGATGTCCAAAGGAGAAGGCAATCTTATCACCGTCTCGTACATTACGAATTGTTAGTGGGAAATCATCAGCAGTAACTGTAAGACCTTCTTTTAAGGTACCCTCTAGCTTCACATTTACATATGGAGTTTCTAATTCTCTAATGCTATCTAATACATAGCTATATGTATAGTCTTCCTTAACTATGCATCTTAATACTTTGAATTCTTTAATAATAAGAAAATTACGTACTTCCTTCTTCTTTCCTCTTTCACTTCTCACAAATTCATCTAAATCCTCTAAGAAGCGATCTGATATACTATAAAATTCTTCATCAATTTGTTGTAACCAAATACGCAATAACTCAATACCTTCTTGTTTGGTACACTTCAAATATTCTTCTAATTGAATACCATTATTGCTACTAATTGTAGACAATTTATTACGATATTCACATTCTTTTTCGTAAATTTCTTTATTCTTTTCATAATAGTACTGAATCATCGTAAGCTTTTCTTCTTTAGTTTTGCCCTTTAATTCAATATTCCTAATTTTATTCCGTTCTACTTTGGTTTCGAAATTCGTATAATCTTGACCATAATCAATATGATTATCTTCAATATACTGAATTAAATCCTCTTTAAACATATGTAGTAAAGGACGTACAACTAGCATTCCATGTACATATCCTTCATCACGTATACCATAATATGAAACCCTTCTCCCTTGATGTTCCCGCAGTAATGCTGTTTCTAAGAAATCATCAGCATGATGGGCTAACAGCAAGCCCTTGCACCCTTCCTTCTCAACAACCGCTTGGTAGAATTCATATCGTACTTCTCTTGCCCATGCCTCAAATCTTGTTTCTACCTTCTCATAAACATCCTTTGTATAATAGGGAATATTATGCTCTTTCGCATAGTTTATTGCCTTACTTTGATCGTAATCACTGCATTCACCTCTACAGTGATAATTAACATGACACAATACTAATGATAACCCCGCCTTATAGGCCATATCTAAAAGAGACATAGAATCTATGCCTCCTGAAACACCGATAACCCATTTGTTGTTTCTATACTTTTCAAACATATAATCACCATAAACTAGTGTATCACAACTCATAGAAAATTAAAACAATTCTCCATTCTGATTACCAAAATACTAACATCATCATCCACCCCTGCTTTTTCTCTTTCACTACATATATTCTTCACCATAACACTAGTACTTTTACTAGCATTATCTAATATCCAACGTTTAAGATTCTTATGCTCGAACCCATCGCTAACCATCACAATCACATCATCGCATTGTACCTTAAAGCTATATACATTCACATCAATCTTAGACACTATTCCTAAAGGAATACTATCGCTTTTAAAGGAGTATACTTTATTATTTCTTACTAAATATGTATCAAAGCTACCTGCTTTATATAAATATGCTTGCTTTAGTATGGTATCAACACATAATAAATCTAACGTCGCATAGGAATCTAATTGCCGTGCTAATAATATCTCATTCATTAAACGCAATACTGACATAAAAGGCATCTTTACACATGTAAGCTCCATTAGTATCTTCGCCACCATACTACTTTGCTCCTTGGCTTTCACACCATATCCCATACCATCACTAAGAATGAACAGTTGCTGTTCTTGTTGACGTAGTGCCATTATATAATCACCACATACCTTATCCTTACCATTTTGCCAGTAATCATATTTCACCTTAATAAATGGATAAACAACTAAAGTACATTCATGATAGCTATGTAGCATATTAGCCTTTGCGTATTCCATTAAATAAACTGATGATTTTAAGTAATTCGTTAATATTGGAATTATCTCTTCTTTGATATCATACTTATTAATATCATTTAATTTAAGATTAATATATAATGCCGAATTATATGTAACATCTACATCAATCACATCATAATAATAGCTTCTTAGTATATCTTTGATTTGTGAACTCTTGATGTGATCCTCATTTAATCTTTGTAGCTCTTCTTTAGAACTTCGTAGCACCATCTCAAAACTAGCCATCCTATCATCATCTTTAAACTCTTTACAAATATCTGCTAGTCGTTCTAATAACACAATACTACTTTGATTATCATTATTACTTTCAACCTGTATATACTTTTCAAACGTCATATTATAAACACTCAAAAAACATCCTGTTAGTACTACGATTTCCATTAATGGCAGCTTCATACCATAAGCAATCATTACATATAAAATAATCGCAATTAATTTACTTTCTTTACTTAAAAGTACGCTTAATAGTACTACCATAAACGATAATGGTAATACAAATGATAATGAAAAGATGATGGAAGTTAAGAAATAGAGGATTAAATACGGTTTAATATCTAAATACATCGCCTCTATTACTAAAGCAACTAGTAATATGATTTGTAGCGCTTCATTATTAAAAAATGTGAGTCGAATAATCATTAAGTTACATATTAAACTAATTAGATATATAAAAGCTTGTTGCTTATCAAATAATAGACTTCGTAATTCGTATGCGATTAGTAAAAAGACACTTAAGCATAAAATAATATAGTTTATTGGATACTCTTTTATAAACCATAAATATGTACCAATTAATATAAATCCCCCAATATAAACAAATGATGAAGGATTATGTAGAAACATATGTAGCCCTAACAACAATCCAAAATATATACTAACCACTAACACTTGTTCATAGGAAAACGTTAATCCACGTAGTATCACTGCCACAAAATAACCCGTTATACATAAATACTTCTCTTCATTTTCTCTTAAAAATAAATATCCCAACATTGCACATATAATAATATATCCATATGGTATAAAACCTACGATTAGAGATAATAGAAATAAGATAATCATTTCCTTAGTTAACCGATATTTCATTATTCTATCTAACACACTAAACTGCATATAATCACCTCAAAAAAAGTATATAAATATATGTATGCAGAATCTGTCGAGAAGTGATACAAATACTATTTAATTAGTATATACATATACCTTCATGTGTT
>JAFXJJ010000024.1 GCA_017532345.1 Erysipelotrichales bacterium | reverse complement strand
GGGGTCTCTATATTACTTTTCATATAATCAATAGAATTCCTATAATAATCCAACGTACATATATTTCCGTATTGATTTATATATTGAGGTGATAAATAATCCCCTGCTCGAACATGAATTGCAACCGAATTCTCATTACGCATTGTTTCTTCATACGTATTAATTACACTATTCTTAATTTCTTTAAAAACAAATCTATCTTTAGTTACTGCTTCAACATGGTAGTTACCTTTTGCTTTCACAACGATAGCACCACCGCCTGCAGTACCTTCATATTCTTTTTCTTCTAATTGCTTTTGTGCCTTTGTGATGTCGTTTTGAATCTTTTGTGCTTGTTTCATTAAAAATTGCATATTCATTGCCATAGTGTCATTCCTCCTCAATTTCAAATATTTCTCCACAAATAGCTTTTAATTTTTCTTCAACTTCCATTGAATTATCTACTACGACTTTCTCTGCGATTCTCATAACTTCTACTTTAGTTGGAGCAGGCAAAGTGCCGTTTGAAGATCTAAATTTAAATTCTGAAATGATACGATTACGATATTCTTCACTTACCGCATATACATTTCGTTCACTTCCAAGTAATTCCTTCATTAAGCGAACAATGGCTTCCTTATGACTTTCATCATTAATTAAGTCAGCTTCTGTTGCATAGCCACATGATACTAAAATAAAACTATCTGCATCACATGCAACAACACTGGTATTTGATAACCACTTAGCAGCCATTCTGAACTTATCATCTAAGTAATAATCAGGTAATCTTCTAAACGAAGCTGATACAGCTTCACGCTCAGGCTTCTTACCTTGTACAAGTAGCCCTAAAACAAATTCCATATCAAGTGCTTCAAACTTAGCTTTCTTCACTTCTGCTTTAGGTGTTAATTGAATAATAGGCTTCACATTTTCTCTTACTACTTCCTTCACAACAATCTTTTCTTCTTCATCGTTAGTCATTTGAAGTAAACATAATTCAAAGTATGCTGAAGCATTTGATGCAAAGCGTAACTTTTCATTAGTTTCTAATAATAATGAGATTAATCTAAAGCATGTTCTTTCTTCAAAATCATTAGCCAGTACTGATAATTTATCTTTAGGATTAATAAAGTTATAACCTTCACCATCAGTTCTCTTATAAATAATTGCTTCCTTAAGTAAATCAATTAAATCATTAGAGAATCTCTTAATATCAATACCTTGCGTAATATATTTACGATACAATTTCAATAAGTTAATTGTATCTTTTTCCTTAACATATCGAAGTAAATTAATCTTTTCATCTACTGTTGTGATGCCGTATATCTCATTGATTACATCACTATCTAATTTATCTGGTGAGAAAGCAATGCATTGATCTAAAATACTTAATGCATCACGCATACCACCATCAGCTAATGATGAAATTAATTGAATACTTTCTTCATCACTTTCAATATGTTCTTGGTCTAATACATCTTTAATACGCTTAATGATTTCTTCTTGGTTAATCTTACCAAAATCAAATCTTTGACATCTAGAAATAATTGTTGGTAAGACCTTTTGAGGGTCAGTTGTTGCAAGTATAAATATCACATACTCAGGTGGTTCTTCTAATGTCTTTAATAAGGCATTGAAGCCAGATGTAGACATCATATGAACCTCATCTATGATATATATTTTATATTTTCCCATAGTAGGGGCAAATTTAACCTTCTCAATTAAATCTCTTACATCATCAACACCATTGTTACTAGCAGCATCGATTTCGATAATGTCAGGATGTGTACCATTTTGAATCGCTTGACAACTCTCACATTCATTACATGGACGATTGTCACTCTCACAGTTCACAGCCTTTGCGAGTATTCTAGCTACTGTTGTTTTACCTGTTCCACGGGGGCCACAGAATAAATAGGCATGACCGATTTTATTTTGTTTGATAGCATTCTCTAGTGTTTTGACAATATGCTTTTGTCCAGCCATTTCCTCAAATCCACTAGGTCGATATGTACGATATAGAGCTTGATAAGCCAATCCAATCACGTCCTTTACCCCTCTATTTTACAATATCTCATCAATGAAAACAACGAAAAACATGTTTTATCCATAGATTATTACTAAATATAAAAGCATGAGTATTATCCCATGCCTAAATGTTCCATTCAAAGTTATCTTTTCCTGCACCAATTTCAAAATGATATTT
>JAFXJJ010000023.1 GCA_017532345.1 Erysipelotrichales bacterium | reverse complement strand
TATTAAGAGAGTTAACGGGGAAAGAATTTGAGATAGAAGAAAATCAGGAGGAGATAAATATGTTGGAGTCAATGAAGAGGTTATTTGAGGTAGAAAAGAAGAAGGGCTTTGAGGAAGGCAGAATGGCTGGAATAACTGAAGGAGAAGAGAAAGGCAGAACTGAAGGGAAAGTAGAAGGCTTTAATGAAGGCGATGAAAGAAGATTAATATTAAGTATCAGAAGTCTAACAGAAACCTTAAAGCTGACAACAGAAGAAGCGATGGATGCCTTACAAGTACCGCAAGATAAAAGAGCGTATTATTTAGAAAAGCTAGTTAACTGAAAATAATTTTAAAGAAAATACAAATAAAAAGCAGTGATGTAATCAAATCACTGCTTTATTTAATTCTAGATATATGACTTGGCTGTAACTACTGTAATATTACTGTATGCGTGAGAATACATGTGCAGCTTGTCCACAAACAGGGCATTCATAATCATAAGGAATACTATCGCCCTCATAAATAAAACCACATACTTTGCATTGGAATAAAGCTACGGATTCTGTTTGTTCGTAGCTATTTCCATCACTAAATACTGAGTTGATATCACTTACAATACCCAAATCAAGTTCTTCCTTTTCCGCAAGTTCAAATAATATGCTGATAGCTTTTCCATGTGGCATGCCTGTTTTATAAGGTCTATCTTCGGTCAATGCTTGGTAAATGTCAAGACATGCTAATAGACGCATTTCTTTAGTCATATTTTCACCAGCCAAGCCAAATGGATATCCTTTACCATTTAGCTTTTCATGATGATAAGACGCCCAATCACGAATATCTTCCAAACCTTTAATTTTAGATAATAATCTATATGTTTCATAGGCGTGGCTTTGGATATGTTTATATTCTTCATCATTCAATCTACCAGGTTTTTCTAACACTTCATTATTTACAAATATCTTTCCAATATCATGTAGAGCACCTGCTATAAATAAATTAGTAATATGTTCTTCATCATAGTTATAGAATTTTCCCATTTGTTCGGCCTTGTTAGCTAAACCAATAGAATGTACTTTGGTGAATGGTGATTTATAGTCAATTATACGTGCAAATAATTCTGCAATTTGCTTTGTTGCTGAAAGTGGGAATGGTGTAAAGTCTAATACTAAATTATTGATGTTTTTGATTGCTAATGTGTTAAGCATTTGTGGACTTAGAACTGAAAGAAATAGCTCGCTTACTTCTTTAGAAAAAAGTGTATTTATTTGATTTGCAACATATTCTGAAATGTCAGATAGTCGATTCACATCAATGCTACCAAGTGCAAATGCTAAATCAATTTGGTCAGCAATATGAATGATTTGAGCACCTAGAGGAGTATTATGTGCTAGTTTTCCAAAAGGTCCGGACCCATTAGCACGTTCATGATGGAATAATACATATTCTTTTATCGTAGGGTCATCAGAAATTAACTCTATGTTTTTGGCACCAGCAATACAGTGTTTTTCTCCACTGATTCCATCTTTTAAATTCCCATTTTCATAGTCCATCTTCACGGCATTCAAGGCATTATCGTGTAGAAGAGCAGCAATAGCTATATTAGCTATTTCTTTCTCGCTTAAATTTGCAGCTTTTGCCATTTGAATGCCTAACCAAGCAACACGTTTGGCGTGATAGTCAGTAACCCCAAGAACTTCTTTTTCCACACAATCTAATGCTTCTGATAAGACAGTTAATAAATCATTACTATTGATATTCATATTATTCATCCTTCATTACTTATTAGTCGACCTAATTCTAACATAGCTAGATGGACTATTCAAATTATATGTTTGAATATTGCTTACTACACTTGGAATATGAAAGAAATATGGTATAATAAATTTGTATAAAAAGTGTAAAGATAATCAAGAAATCTTATAGGAGAGGCTTATGAATATTAGACATTTGAAAATTTTCGTTACTGTAGTGGAAACGAATAGTATGAATAAGGCTGCAAAGCAGTTATATATTGCTCAACCTACAGTATCTCAAGCCATTAAAGAATTAGAAGAATATTATGGTGTAGCGCTATTTGAAAGATTGAATCAAAAGTTATTCATTACTGAAAGTGGAAAGAAATTATTGCCACTTGCAAGACATGTTGTTGAAGCGTTTGATACATTAGACGTCATCATGAAGAATGTGGGAGAACACCCAACTATCACAATCGGTGGAAGTGTATCAGTGGGAACGGCGCTAATGCCTAATATTGTTAATAGATTTGAAGAGGAAGTTAAGGATGCTAGTATTGAAGTCGTGATTGATAATACTTCGGTACTTGAGAAAATGCTTTTGAATAGTGAAATAGATGCAGCTATTGTAGAGGGAATAATTAAAAATGATGATTTGATATTAACACCTATATGTAAAGATGAACTAGTGGTGGTAGTTGGTAAGCATCATCCACATTATAATGCCCATAACATTTCAATTAAAGAACTACATAACCAACCAGCTATTATGCGTGAAGATGGTAGTAATAACAGCAATCAATTCGAACTTGCACTTCGTGAGCATCATGTAGAGCTAGATAAGAGATGGTCTAGCACAAATACAGAGGCTATTAAACAGGCAGTTATTAAAGGAAATAAGCTGGGAATTCTATCTTCTATGATAATACAAGAAGAAGTACGCCGTGGGGATTTACGTATTGTGAATGTACGTGAAATTAAAGCTACAAGAGAAATTAATTTAGTAATTCACAAAGAAAAATATGTTGGTAAAGCATTAGAAAGATTCATGCAAATCAGTAAAGAATCAGTAAGGGGAAGCTATTAGGCTTCCTTTTCTATATTGTAAAGTAAGTAAAGAATAAGTAAAACTCTAATAAAGCGAAGTTTCAAGAGAATTGTAATGAAAAAAGTGAACATGTTTTACCAAATTTTGAAAATTATCAAAAAAGTCAATCATACTGATTGCATTAGTAAATTTAAAGGGGTAAAATAAAATAAAGTAATTGTTATCATTAGTGAGGAGGTTAGGTATAATGAAAAATATGAAAGTTTCACTAAAGATATTCTTATCATTTGGAATTGTGTTAGCTATGACATTGGGGTTAGGTCTAGCAGCTATTGGTTCGATTAATAATATGAACACAATGATTGATAAGTATGCACATACTACAATTCCAGCCGTTACAGAACTATGGAAGGCTCGTCGTGCAGTTCAAGCAATTGAAAAGAGAGCACTAGAAACTACAATTGTAATGACTGAAAAAGAACTTACTGAAGTAGAAACAGTATTAGTTTCTGAACGAAAGAATTTGGAGGATGCATTAACTAGATTCTTTGAATTAGAACCTCATTTAATTGAAGAAAGAGCTATATTAGATTCATTGCTTTCTAAAACAGCTCAAATTCGTAGTCGTATCATGACAGAAGCATGGAAGTTTACTACGGAAGGTAATGAAGAAGCATATCATATTTACCATAATGAATATACTCCTGTATTCGCAGAAATCATTACTGAGTTAACAGACTTAACTACTGAAATCGAAGGATTAGTTGAAGATCGTTATGAAAATGCACAAGCAACTAAATCTATTTCTATAACTATTACTGCGGTTGTATTACTATTTGCAATTGCGATAATTGGTGTATGTACTAAAGTATTAACAAGAAATATTGTTACTCCAGTACGTGAAATAGAAAAAGCTTCTATCTTATTATCTCAAGGTAGATTAAGCGAAGCTAAGGTAGATTACACATCTAAGGATGAATTAGGTGAATTAGCTAATTGTGTTCGTACATTAATTAATAACTTACAAACTATCATTGCTGATATGGACCATGGATTAACTGCAATGGCTAACGGTGACTTCACTGTTACATCTAATGCTGAAGATGCATATGTTGGTGAATTAAAGCACGTATATGAATCAATCGTTAAACTTGAAAGTCATCAAAGAGGTGCTTTACGTCAATTAAAAGTTTCTGCTAATGAAGTATTCACAGGTAGTGACCAAGTATCTGCTGGTGCTCAAGCATTATCTCAAGGTGCTACAGAACAAGCTGCAGCTATTGAAGAATTAGCAGCATCACTTAATGATATTTCTGAACAAGTTAAAGAAACTGCAAATAATGCACTTCAAGCTAAAGGTGTAAGTGAAAAATCTGGTGAAGAAACTACTGAATGTAATAACCAAATGCAAGAAATGATCGTTGCAATGGATGATATTAATAATAAGTCTAATGAAATCAGTAAGATTATCAAGACTATTGAAGATATCGCATTCCAAACTAATATTCTTGCATTAAATGCTGCTGTAGAAGCTGCAAGAGCTGGTGCAGCAGGTAAAGGCTTCGCAGTAGTAGCTGATGAAGTACGTAACTTAGCTGGTAAATCAGCTGAAGCGAGCCAAAATACTGCTCAATTAATTGAAGCTACAGTTACTGCTATTGATCGTGGTTCTAAGATTGCTCATAGTACAGCTGAATCATTAAGTAAGGTAGTTGAAGATTCACAAGTAGTAGTAGATGTAGTAGATAAGATTGCAGAAGCTGCAAATCTACAAGCTACAGCTATTAGCCAAATTACTATCGGTATCGATGAAATTTCTGGTGTAATTCAAACTAACTCTGCTACAGCAGAAGAATCTGCTGCAACTAGTGAAGAATTAACAGCTCAAGCTAAGACTCTTCAAAATATGGCTGATTACTTCAAGATTGATTAATTATAAGAATGAAGAGATAGGAAACTATCTCTTTTCTTTGCTTTTAAGGATTTATAAGGTATAATGATTATATGGAAGAAAGGGGTTTCATATGCAAACAATCATTACAGAAAAACAAGATTTACTTACAAAAGAGGGGTTAATTAAAAATCCTGGATTTGCTTTCACACCAGTGTGGAATTATAATAGAGAAAATATCAAGGCACCTAAATGGCGTATTAAGGAATGGGATTACTATTTAGTAACATCAAGAGATTATGCAGTTGCATTCACTATCTCTGATTTAGCTTATTTGGGAATGATTAGTGTATCATTATTAGATTTAAAGAATCTTAAAGATCGTACAAAAACTATGTTAACAGCATTGCCAATGGGGAAGTTTAATTTACCTAGAGTATCAAATGCAGGTGTTAGTGAATATAATGGGAAAGACGTACAAATCCGTGTAGATGTAGTTAATGGTAAACGTCACTTAACATGCCGCGTTCCTAATTTTGATAATGGTGCAACATTTGAAGCAGATTTACAACTAACAGATATTTATGACGATACTATGAATATCGCTACACCATGGGCTGAAAAACCTACTTGCTTCTACTACAATCAAAAGATTAATTGTATTGAAGCTGAAGGTAATGTTACATTAGGTGATGAGGTATTTGAATTTAAAAAAGGACGTGACTATGCAGTATTAGACTGGGGTCGTGGTGTATGGACTTATGATAACACTTGGTTCTGGGGAACTGGTAGTGGAGTTCAAAACGGAAAGACATTTGGCTTTAACTTAGGCTATGGTTTCAGTGATCGTTCATCGGCTAGCGAAAATGTGATTTTCTACGATGGTAAAGGATATAAATTATCTGAAGTTATTTGGGATATTCCAAAGGATGCAAATGGTAAATACGAATTTATGAAAGAATGGACAATCACATCTGATGATAACGCAATTACTGGCACATTCAAGCCTATCCTAGATCGTAATGCTCTAACAGATGTAAAGATTATTGTTACTGATCAACACCAAGTATTTGGTAATTTCTCTGGTACAGTAGTATTAGATGGTGAAAAAGTAGAAATTAAAGACTTCTTATGTGCATTAGAGGTTGTTAGAAATAAGTATTAGATAATAAAAAATGGTGAGGAAATCCTCACCATTTTATTTCATATATAGACCTACTAAATTATAATCTTCATCATAGCTTAGGGTATATGTTAATGTATCGTTTTCATATTTACATACAATTGCGATTACAGCATATTCATATCCATCTTCATCAGTGGTATATGTTGCTTGATACTGCGTATATTCTTTGTATGCGCCTGCTTTAGATAATATTGGATCCCATCCGTTCTTGATGTCTTCCACTAAAGTATCACTATATAAATCTTCTCTTACAGATGATGCAATTGCTTCATAGTCTAAAGTGTTAGCTAGCTCAATAGTTGCTAGTGCTGCATCTAGTAATGTTGCTTCATCGTATTGTTCAGGTAATTCTTTCGTACAGCTAGATAGTGTAAGTGTTAATAGTACACTAATGATTATTGTTAAGAGTTTCTTCATTGTCACCTAATCCCCTTTTACTTACATATGAGTAAACATAGTATGCTGCAAGTAAGCCAGCAACTAGTACATATCCTTCAAGTAGTATAATGTTGTTAGCGAATAGTAATTGTAGTGGTATTAATGCGGCATCAATAATTGTGTGCATCGCAAGTGCCATAAATAAGTAACGTAGCTTCTTCTCACGTACAAAGTGCATAACCATGATTGATGCTGCTACATGGATAGGCAGTACAAACATTCTCTCTAAGCCACCAAAGATGACGTTGGCATCCATACCTGCAAAGCCATAAATAAATGCCTGTAGAACGTATGAGAAGCCTACAAGTAGTGCTGCTTCGCATGCCCAATGTCCTACTCCGAAGATGATAGCATTCTTCGTTGTTTGTTGTTTCTTAAGTCCAAAATGCATTACCATAAATCTTCCCATTTCTTCAAATAAGGCAGCAGAGAAACCTAAGAATAAGGAATATAGTAACATATTATTTTGTGCGAATGATATGAACTCAGGATTAGCAGACATTACATTAAGTAATGGTATACGTGTCATTACTTGGAATAAAGCAAATGTCGCAAACCCTAACCAGAATGGTTTAGAATATTCTTTCTTCTTAAATGATACATAAACCATCATACTGATTGGTAATACAAATGTAAGTAAAACAGATATGAAAAAGAAAATAATTGCCATAAGATTACCTCGCTTTCAAAATAAGTATATACATAATTATATAAAAAGTAAAGGAAGACGTTTTGCCTTCCTATTATTAGTTATTAGCTTTAACCATTAAGTTACAAATTTGATTAGAGAATGTGATAGGATCATCAATAGTAAATCCTTCAATTAGTAATGCTTGGTTATATAATAAATCAGCATATTCACTAATATCTTCATCTCTATCAGCAATCTTTTGTAGTGCATTAAAGATCGCATGATTAGGATTGATTTCTAAGATACGTGTAGCTTTCATATTATTTAATCCATTAGCTTCAGGCATTTGAGATAATACCTTTTCCATTTCAAATGATAATCCATCAGTAGTACTTAAGCATACTGGATGAGATTTTAAACGATTGGAAATCTTAACGTCACTTACCTTACCAGTTAACGCATTCTTGATGCTTGATAGTAAATCAGCACTTTCTTTAGTCTTTTCTTCTAATTCTTTCTTTTCTTCTTCACTGTCTAAGTCTAAATCACCTTGGTTAATGTTCTTAAATGGTTTATCTTGATAGTTCATCATAACTTGTAAAGCAAATTCATCAACACTATCAGTTAAATATAAGATTTCATAGCCTTTATCTTTTACACGTTCTGATTGAGGTAACTTGTCAATCTTTTCCACTGTTTCTCCACTTGCAAAGTAGATAGCCTTTTGATCTTCCTTCATACGTGTTACATATTCACTTAAAGTGACTAATTTCTTATCATGACTTGATGTGAATAATAATAAGTCTTGAAGTAATTCTTTATGTGCTCCAAAGTCATTATAAACACCATATTTTAATTGTAAACCAAAGTTATTCCAGAACTTTTCATATTCTTCTCTGTTAGTTGCAAGCATAGTTGCAAGTTCTGATTTAATTTTCTTTTCAATACGTGAGGCAATTTGTTGTAGCTGACGGTCATGTTGAAGCATCTCACGAGAGATATTTAAAGATAGGTCCTGTGAGTCGACTAATCCTTTAACGAAGCGGAAATGCTCTGGAATTAAGTCTGAAGCTTTATCCATAATGAATACACCACGAGAGTATAATTGTAGACCCTTTTCAAAATCTGCAGAATAGAAATTATATGGTGCGCGTGAAGGGATATATAATAATGCAGTGAATGAAGTATTACCTTCAACTGATGTATGAATTACATGTTGAGGGTCTTCATAATCATTGAATTTTTCTTGATAGAAACTATTATATTCTTCTTTTGTGATGCTTGATTTACTCTTCTTCCATAGTGGAGTCATAGAGTTTAAAGTATCAGTTTCAGTAGTAGTTTCTGTGATATTACCTTCATCATCAAACTTATTACGCTCAACATCCATTTGGATAGGATAGTGAATATAATCTGAATACTTCTTAACTAATTCGCGTAGCTTGTATTCTTCTAAGTATTCATCATAGTTTTCATCTTCACTATTATCTTTAAGTGTAAGGATAATTGTAGTACCTACAGCATCTCTTTCACCTTCAGTAATAGTATAACCATCATCAGCATTACTTTCCCATACATAAGCTGTATCTGCGTTATATGCTTTAGAAATAACCTTAACGTTCTTAGCTACCATGAATGCACTATAGAAACCAACACCGAATTGCCCAATGATATCAATATCTTCATGTTTTTCTTCAGCTTCTTCAAGTTTTTGTTTGAATGCTAATGACCCAGATGAACAAATAGTACCTAAGTTTTCTTCCATTTGGTCTTTATCCATACCAATACCAGTATCACTAATAGTTAAGGTACGTGCTTGTTTATTTGCTTCTAAAGTGATTTTTAAATTACTACGATCAACAATATTAGTATCTGTTAATGATACATAACATAACTTATCAATCGCATCACTAGCATTACTGATTAATTCACGTAAGAATATTTCCTTATGAGTATAAATTGAATTAATCATTAAATCTAATAATCGTTTTGATTCAGCTTTGAATTCTCTTTTTTCCATTGTATTACCTCCATTAGCACTTAAGTGATATGAGTGCTAGCACTTATAATTATACTCTGCTAATTTGTGATGTCAACATCTAATTATAAATAACTTGGTAATCAGATTAGAAAATGGAAGTTAATACTTGAAAGTATCAAAAAATAGTATGTACTTAGCCTTAAAATAGTATATAATAGTTAGGCAAAAGGAGATGTTAGTTATGTTTGATGCAATTGTTGTAGGTGGTGGACACGCAGGTATTGAAGCATGCCATGCACTAGCGAAAATGGGGTTAAATACTGCTTTAGTAACAACAGCTATAGACCGTATTGGTACTATGCCTTGTAATCCTTCAGTTGGTGGACCAGCTAAAGGTATTGTTGTTCGTGAAGTAGATGCACTAGGTGGATTGATGGGGAAGGTTGCTGATGAAACGGCATTACAAGTGAAAATGTTGAAT
>JAFXJJ010000022.1 GCA_017532345.1 Erysipelotrichales bacterium | reverse complement strand
AGTTCAAACAGTAGAATACTGGCCAAAGGGGAGCGTCTTTGTATCAGTAGTCGATCCAGGAGTTGGTAGTGCTCGTAAGAGCGTTGTGGCACTCACAAAGGATGGTAAGTATATTGTGACACCAGATAATGGTACATTAACACATGTGCATCATTCATTAGGAATCGTAGCTTTACGTGAGATTAGTGAGGTTAAGCATCGCCGAAACAATACAGAAAATAGTTATACATTCCATGGTCGTGATGTATATGCTTATACAGGCGCTAAGCTTGCGGCAGGCTTAATTAAGTTTGAAGAAGTTGGTGATGAATTACCACTTGAAGAAATCTTAATGTTACCAATGGGGAAAGTTGAAGTGAGTGAGAATAGCGTTAAAGGATGTATTGATATTTTAGATGTTCGTTTTGGTTCACTATGGACAAATGTTAAGCATGAAGACTTCTTAAAACTTGGTGTTACCTTTGGAGATAAAGTAGAAGTATCTATTTATAATGGACATACCCTTGTTTACCAAAATCGCATTACTTATGGTAAGTCATTTGCTGATGTGTTTGTAGGTGAAATGATTGTATATGTAAATAGTTTATATACGATGGGTATAGCGATAAACCAAGGAAGCTTTGCCAAGGCTTATAACATCGGTGTGGGTATTCATTGGCAGGTTGAATTTAAAAAGATTTAGGGGCAAGAGTAGTCTTGCCTTTTTGATTGCTACAAGATTACGTAGATTTTACATAGTCATATTCTTTGACTTAATCAGAATACTTTGCTAACATATGCTCAGTGGCGTTTTAAATCTATATAATAATGGAGGCATAATATGAAAAGATTAAGACAATGGTTTTTTGATATGAAAGTGAGATTGCGTCTTCGAATTAGCTATGTAACAATTGCTGCATGTGCAGTATTGATTGCTTATATTGGCTTAGCAGGCATCAATCGAGCTACAACAAATTTACAATTATTTGCGAACACTACATTCCAATCAATTTCTGAGGTAAAAGATAGTCGTATTCGTTTGAGTTCGGCTACATATATGATTGATAAATTAATGCAAACTAGTGATGCTGAACTACAAAATACATATCGTACAATTTTAAATACAGCGATTTCCGATACAGAAGGGCATATTGCTTTATTGAAAACAGCATATCCATTAGATGACGGACTTGCTGTTGAATATGAAAATAACTTTTTAAAATGGAAATCATTAATTAATAATGTAGCTGATACTATTCAAGCTGGAGATATATCAGGAGCGCAAGCTCAAATGGCATCGTGCAATCAAGTATTAAAAGATGTTACTGCGGTTGCTGAGGCGATTCAAACAAATATGGAAGAACATTCTAGAGCTAATATTTCAGGAATACTATATAATGCTAGAATGGTTTCTATTATGATGCTTATATTCTCAGCTATAGCTATTATATTGTGTTTCTTATTAGCTAAAGCAGTTTCAGACAGTGTTGTTATTCCAGTTAAACAGGTACAAGAAGCAGCTGATAATCTAGCTAATGGAATACTTCATGCTAATATCACATATCAAGCTAAGGATGAATTAGGTTCAATGGCTATGCAATTAAGTGATAGCTTTGAGTTATTAGAAACATATATTCATGATATTGACCAAGCATTAGCATTAATGGCTAATGGAGATTTTAATATTAATACTTCTAAACCATTTATTGGTGACTTTAAAGAAATAGAAAAGAACTTAATTGATTTTAGTTATGCAATGTCTAGTGCATTGGAACAAATTAATATTGCTGCCACAGAAGTACAATCTGGTTCTTCTTTAGTAGCAGATTCATCACAAGGCTTATCACAAGGTTCGGTTGAGCAAGCTGCTTCTATTGAAGAGTTAGCATCTACAATTACTGATTTATCTGATAAAGTTAAAGCTAACGCAGAAAATGCGCAAAAGGCTAGTGATTTAGCGTCTAAAGTTGGTTCTGAAATGAATAGTAGTAATGAGAAAATGTCAGAATTAATGAAAGCTATGGATGAAATTAGTAATACATCAAATGAAATTGGTAAGATTATTAAAACTATTGAAGATATCGCATTCCAAACAAATATCTTAGCGTTAAATGCTGCAGTTGAAGCAGCAAGAGCTGGTGCAGCAGGTAAAGGCTTCGCAGTAGTAGCAGACGAAGTACGTAATCTAGCAAGTAAATCAGCAGAAGCTGCTAAGAATACTACAACATTAATTGAGAGTGCTATTAATGCAATTAGTAATGGTACAAAAATCGCAATTAATACAGCGGGTTCACTAGTAACAGCGGTTGAGGGAGCTTCAGAGGTTACATCAACAATTAGCCAAATTGCATTAGCGTCAGAAAGTCAAGCGGATGCAATCTCACAAGTTACAGTTGGGGTTGACCAAATATCATTGGTTGTTCAAAATAACTCTGCTACAGCGCAAGAATGTGCTGCTACAAGTGAAGAGTTAAATGGACAAGCAGTAACCTTAAGAGAAACAGTAGCTCAATTTAAACTTCGTGAAAATTAATTAAAAATAAAAGTAGATATCTAACATAACATGGTATCTACTTTTATTATTTAAATATTAAATTTTAAGTTAATATATGATATTATAATCAAGTATTTTAAGGGTGATTATATGGAAGCTTTTATGATTGGTTTTATAATGTGAATTTCGATTTTTGTTGGCATTTAGACACGAGAAATGTGTTGCGAATTTTGAGGGTAGATGTTATAGTAATATCGTAAAAAAACAAGTATGGATTGTAACTCTTTGAGGCATTACCAATTTTTTGGGTATACTCAAGGAGTTTTTTTTGGAGGAGAAAGTATGGTGGGAATTGTGATTAATTCATGTTCAATTTTGCTTGGAGGAGTTATGGGGACTATTCTAGGTAATTTGATGAGTACAGAGTTAAAGAATGAACTAAACTTAGTATTTGGTTTATGCTCGCTAGGCATGGGGATAAACTCGCTAGTGCTTATGGAGAATATGCCGGCAGTTGTTTTCTCAATTATTTTAGGAACTATTCTTGGAATATTAATTCATTTAGAAGATAAGATTAATGGTGTAGCAAAAGGAATGCAAAGTATAATTGGACGCTTATTTAATAATAAAAATACAGTTTTAAGTAATGAAGAATATTTAAACCAATTAGTGACTATTATTGTATTGTTTTGTGCTAGTGGTACTGGTATTTATGGCAGCTTGGTGGCTGGGATGAGTGGTGATACTTCAATTTTGATTTCAAAGTCAATTCTAGATTTCTTTACAGCAGCCATTTTCGCATGTAATTTAGGATATGTGGTATCTTTTATAACAGTTCCCCAATTTATTATTTTTTCTGTATTATTTATGTTTTCAAAAGTTATCTTTCCGCTAACAACAGCGACTATGATTAATGATTTTAAGGCTTGTGGTGGATTTTTGATGGTAGCTACAGGTTTTAGAATGATGAAACTCAAGAATTTTTCTATCGCAAATATGTTGCCATCAATGATATTTGTAATGCCTTTTAGTTATATTGGGTTATGTGTATTTTACCGTTATTAGGTTAGAAGTAAGAATTTTGTAGTGAAAATGTTGAAAGTTTTCAAATTTTGTGATAGAATAATTTAGACAAATGAATATGGATTGTAACTCTTTGAGGCATTACCGTGATTTTATGATTGCTACTCGAAGAGTTTTTATTTTGTATGGAGGTGAATTTATGTTTAGTTTTCTTAAAAAAGAAGAGCCATTCAAAGTGGTAGCTTGTGCTGATGGTAAATGTATTAATATAATCGAAGTACCTGATGCAGTTTTCTCACAAAAAATGATGGGTGATGGTTTCGCTATTATTCCAAGTAAAGATACTATTGTTTCACCTATAAGTGGGGAGGTTGTAACTGTTTTCCCAACTAAACATGCAATTGGTCTTAAGTCTAAAGATATTGAGATTATTGTTCATATTGGAATAGATACTGTGAATTTAAATGGAGAAGGTTTTACTAGTCTCGTTAGACAAGGGGCAAAGGTTAAGGCTGGACAACCACTTGTAAAGCTTGATTTATCTAGCTTTGAAGGAAAAGATATTAATTTAACTACAATGGTTGTATTTACTGCTGGCTATGATAAAGAAATTAATTTATCTTGCTATAATAAGGATGTTAAAGCAGGGGATATATTAATTCAATAAAAGAGAGGAGGGACTTCATGAGAGTTATTCAAAAGATTAATAATAATGTCGCAATTGGTTTAGATGGAAACAATCGTGAAGTTGTTCTTTTTGGCAAAGGAGTAGGATTTCCTGCTATTCCATATGAGTTAACGGATTTATCTAAAATTGATCGTACATTTTATGATGTGAATGAGAGATATTATAAGTTGTTTGATGAGTTAGATACAAATTTATTGAATTTGATTGGGTACATGGTGGATGTTATAAAATCACGAATCGAAGGAAATTGGGATCCTAATCTAACGTTTATCTTGGCAGATCATATTAATTTTAGTATTCAGAGATTGAAAATGGGTATGAAGATCGATTTTCCTTATTCATATGAGATTGAAACGGACTTTCCTGAGTTTAATAAATATGCAATGTGGATAGTTAAGAACGTTAATAAGAAAATGCATGTATACTTAGAAAAAGGTGAAATAACTTGTATAGCAATGCATCTAATTAGTGCTCATGAAGGAAATCAAAATGATGGGAAGGAAACATGGTCCGAAAAATTAAACCGAATCTTGATTTCTATAACTGAAATTATTGAAGAACACTTTAAGTTTAAAATGGATAAGAAAAAGCTGGATTATCAACGTTTTAGATATCATATACAATACTTCGTAAAGCGTAAGGAAGCAAAAGAAGAAATTAAAGAAGATAATCTAGAAATGTTTGAGAAAATGAAAGAATCATATCCAGAAACGTATTCTTGTGTATGTAAGATACAAGAATTTATGGAAAAAGAATTTAAGGAATCTTGTTCAAAAGATGAATTATTATATTTAATGATACATATAAATAGATTGTATTCAAAAGAGGATTGTAACCGAAAGGGCATTACCCCAGATGAAAATTGATTTTTTCATTTGGGTTTTTATTTAGGCAAATACAGGAGAGCGCGTCCCTGTTTGCATATTGTACATAAACAAGGAGGATAATTATGGACAAAAATTTAAGAATTGCCGAAGAAGTCTTAGCGGCAGTAGGCAGTAAGGATAATGTGACATTTGTTACACATTGTATTACTCGTCTTCGTTTCAATTTGAAAGATGAAAGTGTATTAAATGAAGAAGTTATTAAAAAGATCGATGGAGTTATGGGTGTTACTAAGTCTGCTGGTCAATATCATGTAATTATAGGTCAAAATGTACCTAAGGTGTATGCTAATGTATGCCAAATCGGTGGCTTTACAGCTGAAAAATCAGTGGAAGAAAACTTAGATGCTCCAAAAGAAAAATTAACTATTAAGGGAGTTGGGGCTAAGGTTCTTGATGCATTAGCAGGTAGTGTTACACCATTAATTCCATTAATGATGGCAGCATCTATGTTTAAGATGTTAGTAGCAGTATTAGGTCCTAGTATGTTGAATGTTTTAGCTGCTGATAGTAGCTTATATGTATTATTCACATTTGTAGGTGATGCAGGATTCTATTTCTTCCCAATCTATTTAGGATACACAGCTTCTAAGAAAATTGGTGCTAATCCAATGCTTGGTATGTTACTTGGTGGTATATTAATTCATCCGACATTTATAGGGATGATGGGGAGTGAAGTACCATTTGATGTATATGGAATTACTGTAACTCCTACTAGTTATGCATCTACAGTGTTACCTATTGTATTATCAGTTTGGGTATTAAGTTATGTAGAAAAACTATTAAAGAAAATTATTCCTGATATGTTATCAACTGTATTTGTACCATTTATTAGTGTATTAGTTATGTTACCTATTATGTTCTGTGTATGTGGCCCTATTGGTGGATGGATTGGTACTGCTTTATGTAATGGTTTATTAGCATTAGGTAATATTCCAGTATTAGGTCTTCTTGTTGTTGCATTAATTGGTGGTTTATGGGAATTCTTAGTAATGACTGGTATGCATCAAGTGTTCATCACAAATATGATTATTATCTTTACATCTAATGGCTTTGATGGAATTGTATCTCCAGGTGCAACTTGTGCTTCATTAGCTGTTTCTGGTATGTTATTAGGTGCCCTATTACGTATTAAAGACAAAGATGAAAGATCTTTAACAATGAGTTATTTAGTTTCAGCATTCGTTGGTGGTATTACTGAACCAGGTTTATATGGAACAGGATTAAAGTTTAAGAAGCCATATATTGGTATGTTCTGTGGTGGTTTTGTTGGTGCATTATACTGTGCTATTATGGGTGTTGAATCTTACGCAATGGTTCCAGTTGCTAGCTTCTTAGCATTAACTGGATTTGCAGGTGGTCCAGCAGGTAACTTCATGCATGGTATTATTGCTGGTGTTATCACAATTGTAGTTTCAGCTGTTGTAACTTACTTCACTGGTTTCGATAAAGATGAACCAGCTTGTAAATAGTAAAGCTATGAGAAAAATATTAGTTCGCGCAGATGATTTAGGATTCTCTGAAGGCATTAACTATGGAATTGAGAAAACAGTAAAAGAAGGTATTATTCGCTCAGTTGGTGTTATGATGAATATGCCTGCAACTGAACATGGTATAAATCTATTAAAAGATTGTGATGTTTGTTTAGGTTTACATACAAACATTTGTGTGGGTAAACCACTAGTGGATCCCAAATTAATTCCTAGTATATGTGATGAAAATGGAAATCTAAAATCAAGCAAAACTTATCGAAATGCCAAAGAAGATTTCGTAGAATTAGAAGAAGTTATGCTTGAAATTGAAGCGCAATATCAACGCTTTGTAGAGCTAACTGGACAAAAGCCACATTATTTTGAAGGACATGCTGTAATGAGTGATAACTTCTTTAAAGGTATGGAAATCGTTGCGAAGAAGCATGAATGTGATTATTTGCCAGTAAGCTTTAGTGGTTCTACTAAATTTAGAAATTCATCACTATATACATCAATGGACAGCATGAAGCCAGACTACAATCCACTGGAATCTTTAAAAAGAGACGCGCTAAAAGAATATCCAGATAATGGTATTTGTATGTTTGTATGTCATCCAGGATATTTAGATGCATATATAATGAAGGTATCTTCTTTATTGAATGCTAGACCATTAGAGGTGGAAATGGCTTGTAGCCAAGAAACTAAAGATTGGTTGAAAGATAATAATATTGAAGTAATTACCTATGATGATTTAGACTAAGGTAAATAATAAAGTTAAAAGGTGAAGTCAATGAACCACCCCTGTCAAGTAGACAGGCGAAATAATTAAAAAGTAGTGATTAGAAGTCTCTAGAGATAGGGACTTCTTTTTCTATGTAATTAATGCAGTAGTTTGGTTGTAATGTTCTTGCTTATATTTGATAATTCTCTTGTTTTCAGGTATTGGATATTGTTTAACTGTTTCATTAGTCAATGCTTCTATTCTAACTTCATATGGTGTTTTTATCCCAAACCTTCTTTGATATCTTTCATATGTATAATAATGAATCCAATCTTCGATACCTTTAACAAGATCTTCTTTTGTATCATAGTTCTTTCCATAACGATATATCTCACACTTCATAATACCCCAAAATCCTTCCATTGGTCTATTATCTATACAGCAATGTACTCTAGACATACTTTGTGTCATTCCTTGCTGCTTAAGCATATTAATAAATGCTGGACTAGTGTATTGATATCCACCATCGGAATGGAATAGTGGTTGTGCATTTGGATTATTACGTATAGCTATTTCGAATGTATTAAATACTAATAGATTATCATTATGATCACTAATTACATAACCTACAACGCTTCTATCATATAAATCAATAAATGCACTTATAAATTTCTTTACCTCCTGGAAGATAATCCTTTAATCCTATATGACTATTATAATCGTTTACCCATTTTCGTATAGTCTCATGTGATGGAATACTGTATTTATTTGCTAGTTCGTTATAGGATCCTATTCCATTGAGATAATCTATTACAACTTGTGTTTTGAATTCTTTTGTATACGACGAATTGGTTTTAAGTGTATCAAAAGCATTTTCACCTAATGTCTGATATTTCTTTACCCATCTACATACTACTGCACTAGCACTATCAATTTCTTTTGCCAATAATTCATAAGAACTTTCCTCACTTAAATATCTTTTTACAATTTGTATTTTCAATTCTTTTGTATATTTTATTTTTCTTCCCAATATAAAAACCTCCCATATTCAGCGTTATTTATTTCCACTGTCTACTGGGAGGTCATCATATCACAATGATATGATTTCACCTTTTATAATTAGTAATATTAATTATTCTTATTTACATCGCATATACGTTGAATATGAATCGCTAAATAACCAACCTCAATTTCTTCAACAGGAGTATTTAATGTTCTTGCCACATCTTTAATAATATCAGTTGCAACTTCGTATGCTAATGGGAATTGATTCCTTACATATTCACCCATATCTAAATATAGTTTTTCATTATTTTTGATACGTGCTATTAAATAGCGCATATGAGTTAATAAACGGCTGTATGCTAGTGATGTGATATCAATTGTGGTATTGAATCGTTTCTCGATTTCCTCAATGCTTTCTCTAATAATGATAGCCATTTGCATACTTTCATCTACTTCTTGTGATGTTCTAGCACAATGTAAATGTAGGGTGATATAACCCAATTCTTCTTCATCAAAGGTATAGCCAGTTTTCTCTAAGATTAATTCTTTAGACTTTAAAGCTGCTTCATATTCCTCTGGATTTAGTAAACTAATTTCATTTGCAAATGGATTAGATATTTGCATATTACGTTTCATTCGTTCAATCGCAAATGCAATGTGATCAGCTAATGGTAGAAGAATGTTGTGATCTAATTTACCTAAAGTTTGTTCAGCCATTTGAATAATTTCACTACTTAGTTCTACATATTTAGTATCAATACGTTGTAGTAGTTCTTCACT
>JAFXJJ010000021.1 GCA_017532345.1 Erysipelotrichales bacterium | reverse complement strand
GAAAATTGTTGAATGTGTACCTAATTATTCGGTAGGTAACAATCCTGAAGTGATTGATAAGATTACTGCTCCTTTTAAGAATACACCTAATGTATCACTTGTGAATGTGGAAAGTGATGATAGTTATAATCGTTCTGTTGTCACAGTAATTGGTGAACCTGAAGCTGTTTGTAATGCCGTTGTAGAATCAGTAAAGATTGCGACAGCATTAATTGATATGCGTGTACATCATGGTGAACATAAACGTATGGGAGCTACTGATGTTGTGCCATTTATTCCTATTCAAAATATGAGTGTTGAAGAAGCTATAGAGATTAGTGAGAAATGTGCAAAGCTAATTAATGAAACTACCAATATTCCTGTCTTCTTATATTCTCATAGTGCTAAACGTGAGCATTGCCGTAATCTACCAGATATTCGTAAAGGTGAATTTGAAGGTATGGAAGAAAAACTAAAAGATCCTATGTGGAAACCTGATTTTGGAGATAGTGTGCATCCTACTGCTGGTGTTACTGCTGTTGGTTGTCGTCCATTATTAGTAGCTTTTAATATTGATTTAAATACAGAAGATAAAGATATCGCATTATATATTGCACGTGCTATTCGTTTTAGTGGTGGTGGATATCGTTATATTCAAGCAGGTCCTGCACATTTAGAGGATAAACATATTTACCAAGTTACAATGAATGTTACTGATTATACAAAGACTAGTGTTTATCGTGCTTTTGAAGCTGTAAAGATGGAAGCTAAACGTTTTAATGTTGATGTGATTGGGTCTGAATTTGTTGGTTTAGTATCACTTGATTGTATTAAGGATATTGCTGCTTATTACTTACATTTACCTAATAGTAGTGCAGTAGACTTATCACTAAGTGAAACAGTTAAAGTAGTAAATGAATATTTATTACTTCATGGCTTTAATGATGAGAAAGTGATTGAATATTATGTCTAGAAAGCTATACCATTCAATTACTAAGCTATATACAATGCAAGGTGGTATTCGTACTAAAGATAATCTAAGTGATGCAGGTATCTTAGAAAATGGATACTTACTTATCGAAGATGATAAGATCATTGAGACAGGCATAGGTATGCCTACAAGCTCATATGATGAGAGTTTTGATTTAAGTGGACATATTGTTACACCAGGGTTAATTGATTGTCACACACATCTTGTATACGCTGGTAATCGTTCTAATGAATATGCGATGAAGCTATCAGGTAAAGGATATTTAGATATTCTAAATGCTGGTGGTGGTATCTTGTCAACTGTGAAGGCAACTCGTAGTGCTACAAAAGAAGAACTATACAAGAAAGCTGCCAAGACTTTGAAATATATGCAAACTCGTGGTGTTACTACGGTAGAAGCTAAGAGTGGTTATGGCTTAAACTTAGAAAATGAAATTAAACAATTAGAAGTAGTTAATGATTTAAAGGCTAATGAGGGTATGAATCTAGTATCAACCTTCATGCCTGCTCATGCTTTAGAAGTAGGTCGTAACCGTGAAGATTATTTAAATGAAATATGTAATGATATGTTACCTGTTGTAGCTAATAGAAAGCTAGCTACTTTTATGGATGTATTCTTAGAAAAAGATGTATATAGTGCTGAAGAAGCAAAGATGTTACTATTAAAAGCTAAAGAATATGGTTTAGAAGCAAAGATTCATATTGATGAGATAGAACGTATAGGTGGAGCACAAACTGCTCTAGAAGTGCATGCAACAAGCGTAGAACACTGCATGGTAACAACTAAAGAAGATGCTGCTGAATTAGCGAAACAAGGTACTGTAATTGTATTACTACCTAGTACATCATTTAACTTACAAAAGCCTTATGCTGATATTCAAATGTTACTAGATGCTGGTAGTATCATTGCAGTAGCAACAGACTATAATCCAGGTTCTTGTCCTTGTGATGACTTATTATTCACAATGCGTCTAGCATCTCGTGAAGGTAAATTATTACCTAACGAAGTACTAGCTATGTGTACTATCAATGCTGCCAAAGCCTTAAAACTAGAAAGTACATTAGGTTCATTAGAGGCTAATAAACAAGCTGACTTTGTGGTATATGAAGCAGATAGCTTTGATGAAATTATTGCTGGATTAGATAATCCTACAATTACTGATGTATATTGGAAAGGAATGAAAGTATGTTAGTTAATAAAACAATTGAAGAATTTATTTCAGAAGTGAATAGTTCTTCCCCTGCTCCAGGTGGTGGAAGTGTTAGCGCCTTAGTAGGTGCACTTGGGAGTTCACTTGTTGCGATGTATACGCACTTATCAATTGGTAAGAAGAAATATCGTGAAGCACCAGTAGAAATACAAGAACAAATTCACTCACAAATGGATGCTTTACAAGCATCTATTAAAGATTTCATGATTTGCGTAGACCGTGATACTGAAG